>JALYQJ010000212.1 GCA_030855875.1 Acidobacteriota bacterium | reverse complement strand
CCGATTTCGACGCGGGCGTTCGGCTCGCGCTTTACCAGAATCACGATTATGAATACGGTAACGATGAAATCGCGCCGATTATTCTCCGACTCGAACAATCGAAAAAAAACTGGACGACCGGAGAACTTGTCACCGCCGCGCGTCTTTTACTTCGAGCGGGCGAAGCGGATTTGGCGGCGCGATTTCTTTACACGCTTTACGTGCGCGATGATTTTCAAAAGAATCGGGAATTTCGCGCCGCAGTTTTGTATCAGCTTTTCGAAATGTTTTCCGACGCGGAAAATCAAAAACTTCCCGTCACGAAAGGCGATTTGCGTTTTTACGAAGATGTGGCGAAAGCCGACACAAATCCGGGAATTGCGACGGGAATTCTGTCGCTTGTTTTTTCGGACACTAATCCGCGTCGAAAACTCGAAGATCAGGAAGCGCAGGCGACTAAATACTTCAATCGCGCCGCCGCTTACCGCGTTTTTGAAGAATTCAAAAACGAATTTCCCCACGCGCCGGAACTTTTCCAGATGTATCTCGATATTGTGCGGCTTTACGCGGCGACGAAAAACACGGAAATCGCCGAAAAAACCTTGAACGAATTCGCGCAAAAATATGAAAGTTCAGATGATTATGCGGACGCGGCAATGAAATTAGCCGATGCCTTTATCGCCGCCGGAAACGACGAAAAGGTGCGTGAAACTTATCGAAAAATTCTGGATTATACCGGAAAAAATCAAAAGTCTAAACGAATGCAGAAAGCGACGAATCGTTTCGTTTTTTCAAACGATTCGACTACGGAAATTTCCGAATTCGCGCCGGTCAGAAACGAAGGAATTAATATTCCAAAGACGAGTGGAAAACCGAAAGACTATTATTACGAACGCGAACCGGAGGCGGGTTTCCGCGATTATCTGGCGCGAAAAAAAGTTGAAACAAGTTATGAGGAAGTTCTGGAAAATCTGGTCGCGTCCTTCGCCAAAGAAAAGAAAACGACGGAAATTCTCCACATTTATTCGGATGAAATCGCCAAATATCCGAATGAAGAATGGCTTTACGAGCGGCGTTTATCGTGGCTTGAACAAACAAATCTAACTGCGGAACAATTCGAGGTTTACAAAACGGCGTTGGCGCGTTTTCAAACAAACAATTGGCGCGATAAATTGGCGCGTTTCTTTCTGCGGCAAAATCGAGCGGACGAATTTGCCGAATTTTCGCAGGATTTAATCGGCAAATTAAACGACTCAGAAGTGCAAAGTTATCTTTCGCAATTCGTTGATGCGAAGATTTCGGCAGGCGATTTTGACAAACAATTGTATTTGAAACTTTACAGCGCGTCGCACCGGCGTTTTCCGCGTAACATTTCATTTGTCGGCGGACTTCTTCGATTTTACAAAGTTGAGAAACAGGAAAACGAGTGGCGCAAACTTTCTGCCGAATATTATTTCGAGTCGAAGGAAATCCGCGAACAGTTTCTCGATAATCTCGCGGCGAAAGGCGAATTACGAACATTTTTGACAAAGGCGAACGGTGAAAATAAAGGTGAAAATATCGTCTACGAACTTTTTCGCGCCGATGCCGCCGTCAGATTGTCCGATTACGAAAGCGCGATTGCGGCGTATCGAAAGCTGAACGAACTTTATCCGAACACGCCGGAATTTTCCGGGCGTATTCTAAATTTCACCCGTTCACTCGGACAAAAAAATCGTGAGTTTTTAGCGGAAGCGGCAATCGTCGCCGAATCGCGGGCGGATTTCACCGCGTCGTCCGCCGAATACAGAACCGAAAGCGGCGAAGTTTATGCCGAACTCGGAAATTACGAAAAGGCAGGCGAAGAATGGAAAAAATTGATTGCGACCGGCGCGGGCAAACGGGAAACTTATTTGGACGCGGCAACCGTTTATTGGGATTATTTTCAGTATGAAGATGCTTTGCGGACAATCGTAAAATTGCGCGAAAAGTTTGCCGACGAAACGCTCTACGCTTTTGAAACGGGCGCGATTTTGGAAGCGCAGCATAAACAAAACGAAGCGATTTCGGAATATGTCAAAGCACTCGACGCAAACGGTGAAACGGACGCGCAAAAGGAAAAAGCGAAAAAGCGTCTGGCATTTTTAGCCGCGAAAAAAAGCGAAATAAACGAAGGAAAACAATCGGAAAATAAATTTGAAAAGACGATTGACGCGGCATTTTTAAACGAGCGCGTGAAAAGAAAAGATGCTTCGTTTCTGGTTTTGGGTTATGCGGAATTTCTGGTGAAAATCAAACAAATCGACAAAGCCGAAATGGTTTTAAGTCGAGCGATTCGTCAAAGCGGCAGCAAAGAATTTCTCGAAGCCGCCAAATATTTTTACCAAACGGAAGAAAACAGAGCGGGCGAGCAGACGGTTTTGAAGCGGCTTTCAGAAACCGCCGCGAGTCCGCGCCAAACAATTTCTTACAAATTACAGCTCGCCGAATCTTTTGAGGAAAATCACGACCGCGATGCCGCTAAAGCGATTTTAAATCAACTCGTCGCAAAATTTCCCTTGAATTACGGCGTTTTGACAGAAGCGTCGGATTTTTATCAGCGGCTCGGATACGAAAACGAATCGGCGGCGGTTTTACAAAACGCTCTGCCAAAAAGCGTCGGCGCGTATCGCACCGCGCTCGCGCAGAAGCTCGCCGGTCGTTTGATAAATCTCGACCGGCTCGATTCAGCCGCGCAAATTTTGTCCGAACTGCACGACGAAGACAAAGCGGACACGGAAATTTTCGGCGAACTGGCGCGTGTTTTCGTGCGGCGCAACGACGCGGCAAACTTGCGAAAAACTTTTTCGGAAACTGTCGGCGCGCTCAGACAAACCGCGACGGAACGCCGCGAACTCGACGCGCAAATTGCCAATTTAAGAATTGAAATGATTGACGCTTTTACGCGCCTCAAAGATTACAAATCGGCAGTCGAACAGCACATCGAAATCATCAACCGCGAACCGGAAAACGAAGAATTGACCGAAAACGCGATTCGCTATGTCCGGCGTTACGGCGGCGCGGACGTGCTGGTTAATTATTATCAAAAAACGGCTGTCGAAGCCTTTAAGAATTATCGCTGGAATGTCGTTTTAGCCGGAATTTACGAGGCAAACGACGATTTCGAGAACGCTGTCAAAAATTATCAAACGGCAATCGTCAATCAACCGGAAATGCCCGAAC
>JALYQJ010000203.1 GCA_030855875.1 Acidobacteriota bacterium | reverse complement strand
TAAAGAAAAAGCAAGAATGGCAACAAGAAACCGAAGTATGTATTTTTTCATTTCAGATTCACCTGATTAAAAGTTAAAAACTACTTTTCGTTTAGACACCGAAAACTCGAATTTGTTCCGCCCAACGACCGAATTGACGTGGGGCGAAACCATTTACACGCAACTCCGAGTTTAACGAGCGACGTTTTAAGAAGGTCGCTGTTTCGCCCTCACGTCCAATGATTTGTTAGATTGCGCCTTGAATAAACGAGCTATTCTAAAAAGTAGATGGTTACTGTTTAGCATAATTCGGTCTGCGTAATCATCGGCTTCTTTCTCTTGCGTTGGGTCTTGTCCGAACGTATGCCGACAAACATGATGACCGATTTCGTGATACAAAGTGTTTTCGATGATGAAATTGTCTATCAACGACATCGGACTCCAACGAGACGAAGAATTTATCCAAACAAGATTGATTCGGTAAAGTATCGGCTTGTAGTTCCCAAGACTTTCTAAATCTTCACGCCTGAGAATATAAATTCGCTCAATCTCGCGCAAGTCGTCGCTCGGAACGTTCTTCAACCAACTTTCAAGTTTAGCTTTTACATTTTGATTTGTAATAAGATTCTTATGCTCAAAGATTTCGACTCCGCAAACATTGTAACGAGCATAATCATCAATCGTGAATTTACAAATTGAATCGAGAATGCGCGCCAACGCAGGATTGCAACCGCCGCCTTTCAATTGCTGAACAATATTGTTTGCTTCAACTTCGTCAATATCGTGAACCAGATTGACCAAACCACTCATATAGCGAATTTCGTTCGGAAACTTAACTTTTGAACAATCAAATTTTAACAGCACATCACGAACTTGCGGAATAACTGACGCGCCAATTTGAAACAAAACTTTGTAACCTTCATAAGTTTCGCTCAAGTCGTCTTGCGTTAAGCCTCTGATGAGCCTTTTCAAGTTGCGACTGACAATTTGATTTTGTTCGTTATCTGGCTCGCTCATTTTCAAAAAGAAGCAATCTAACGGCTGAGATGACGTGGGCAAAAACACACGAAACTTGACAACCATTCAACGCCGCTGTTTTTGCCTCACGTCCATTGAATTGTTATGTGTGTCGTCATCTGTAACGCCTTTTCGTTAAATCAAGTATGGACGAACAAACAAAACGAGTCTGGAAACTTTACCAAGAAAAACTTAAAAAGGAGAATTTGATGCACTTATCTGACCAACTAGCAATCGAACGCGGGTTGCAAATCCGCGAATATCACGGCAAATGGAACGCCGCAAAAGAAATTGCTCTTCGGACGCGAACCGACAAATATGCAGAAGAATCGGCGTTTGAATTAGCGTGTCGCATTTTCGTAGAACTCGGCGGCGAGATGCGAAAACCGTTTTACGACGTTCTAAATTCACAAGTTTTGATTCAACCGGAAAACACATAACGGCTGAGATGACGTGGGGCGAAACCGCCACCAAGCCCGCCAAAGTTTGACGGACAACGCCCAAACAAAGTCGCTGTTTCGCCCTCACGTCCATTGAATTGTTCGCTGTCGCCGTTATGTTACAGGGCGTTGATAGAGCAAAACACCTAAAATAATAACAATGACTGCACAAAGAATACCGGATAAAACTAAAAGTTTGGCTAGGAAAGTTGCATCTGGAACTTCTCCTAAGCCAACAGTAATTTTAATTCTATCAAGTTCTCTGTCAAGATAGCCGACGTAAAGAGCCGAGTAAACAGCGAAACCTGCTAAGAATAGGTTTACAACTAAAGGAAAAATTAACGCCCAGCGCATAAAGCCTGTATTAGGTTGCGAAAGATAATATGAAACGATTGCGCCTGTTACAGCATACGAAAAAGTATTAAATTTCAGCACCAAATCAAGATAAAATTTAAGAAGGTCAACCAAAACAACATAATGTTTCATCAAGGTTTCGGACGAGTTAGTTAAATCCATATTGCATCAAATTAAATATAATAGAAATTTCCAAATTTACAGAAAATATAGTTGTTTTAGATTACACTGTTTGCGTTGCTACTTCTTATTTTTAGCTCTGGAACGCCGGCTATATCATTGCGCTTCTGGACAAATCCTCTAAGAAATCACGAGACAGCGAACTTTGAATTATACCGACAGATTGTCTGTCATAATTCGGTTAATTATATGCATATTGTCGGCTTTTGCAAGGGAAATTTGAATGTTCCTGCTGATTTTGTTGCCTTTTACTGTCCGTTGAATTAATTTAACCGATGTCCGTTAAATTAATTCAACGGACAGTAAAATTCTACTTTATAGTTGCTTGCATTTCTCTCAGCAAGTCATTCGGTGTCCAATCGCTGCCCGGGAAAATTTTCGTCACTTTGCCTTCGGGCGAGATGACGGCGGTTCGGAGCGAGTGGTTGAATTGGGTTTTGTCTTCTTCGTTGATTTCGTAGCGCAGACCGAAAAAATCGGCGATGCGGCGGACTTCCGTTTCGCTTCCGACGGCTAACTGCCAGACGGTGAAATCCGGTTTCGCGTTTTTCCCTAAATAACCTTGTCCGTATTGTTTTAATTTTTCGGGCGTGTCGGTTTGCGGGTCGAACGAAACGCTTAAAAGACGAATTTTGTCTTTTAATTCTGCGTTATTGTTTAATTGCAGAGCCAAATCCGAAAAGTTTTTCGACATTGCGATACAAAAATTCGGCAAAGGGCAGCGCGAATAAATAAACGTAATCGCCAGAGCCTTACCGCGAAAATCCTTTAATGAGATGCGCTTTCCGTCTTGATTGACGAGCGCAAAATCGGGAATTTCCTTGCCGATTTGAGCGAATCTGTCGTCGGTCGGCGGAGGCGGTTGATTCGGATTCGGCGCGGCGATGATGCCGATTTTTTCGAGCCAAAACGGGTCTTTCGCGGCGTTGTCAACGACGAGTTCGGCGCGAATTTCCGCGCCCGGCTGCAAATCTTCCCAAACCCAATCTTCACGAATCGGAAAATCCATCGTCATCGCTTCCATAAATCCGGGAATATCGTCGTGCGCGATGGTTGCTTTCTTTTTTGTTTTGTCGGCGGCGATGATTTTGCCTTTCAAGTTATAACGCTTCGCCTCAGCCGACGCGGGTTGCGGAGTTTCGGCTTTTTGACAAGCCGCGAGCAGAAAAATCGCCGATAAAAATACAATTAAATAACGCATAATGTTTGTTTTGAATTAATATGATTAAAGTTGCCGAGTATAAATTTTTAAGAATTTTTGCCCGCGAAAAACGCGAAAATACGCGAAAGTTTATTCGGATTTTTTTAGCGTCGTTTCGCGTTTTTCGCGGGCAAAAATAATTTTTTCACACTTTTAAGATTATCTCAGTTTTAGGTTTTCGTCATAAAACACCTGATAAACGCGATAATTCGCCATCACTTTGTAAACGTAATCCTTCGACTGCGAAAAGATGATTTCGGGAACGTAGCGGTCGGGCGAATCGGATTTTGAACGCGCCAGCCAACGCGCCATATTGATTTCGCCGCCGTTATAGCTTGCCGCGACCGCTTGCGGCTGGGCGGGAAATTGTTTGAATAATTTCGATAAATACTGTGAGCCGAAAAGAACGGCGGTCGGCGGATTATAAAGCTCGTCCTGCCGGAAGTTTTCGCGTCCGAGTTCGCCGGCGATCTGGTCGGCGGTCGTCGAAATAAACTGCATCAAACCGCGCGCCGCCGCGTAGGATTTGACATCGGCACGAAAACGCGATTCCTGGCGCATAATCGAAAGCGCGAAACGCGGATCAATCTGTCGTTCGGGCGCGTATTTCAAAAATGAATCGGCGTAAGGCGCGGGATAAAGCAGTTCGATTTGCTCGGGCGGAAGCAGTTCGATTTGGTAATCAGCCGGAACACTGCGCCAGAGCGGTTCGGCAAATCCGACGGCGCGGTGCGCCATATCGCCGCGATTGTAAAAAACGGCGAGCGTGTAGGCGAAATCTTCCGATTTTGGATTTTGGATTTTGGATTTTGGATTCCCGGATTTAGGAGTTTCGTTTTGATTAACCGCTGTCTGCTGATTCTTAGTTTCCGAATTAATCTCCCTTTCTCCCTTTCTCCCTTTCTCCCTTTCTGCTTTTTCCAATTCCGGCGCGGCTTCGTCATATAAACCCAGAAATAAGAGTTCGTCGGCTAAATTTTGATGGTAATTTGTCGTTGAAGTTTCACTTTTCTCTTTTAAAACTTCTTTGCGTCCGAGTTCTAAAAGTTTGAAACCCGGAATTTTTTGATATTCGGGCAGCGTCGCGTAAGCCTTTTTGATGATCGCCAGCATTCTTGCCCGGATTTCCGGCGTGTCGTTCAAACGCAAAACGGATTGCGCGGCGTTTTTTTGCGCTTCGGCGTTTCCGGCTTCAATATTAGCCGAGAGTTCGCCGATTTTTTTGGTGATTAAAGGTTTACCGTTTTCCGTATCCGCCAACGACCGCAATCTTTCGGTCGCCCGCCAGCCGTAATATTCGCCGCGTCCATCGGGAATCGAAAGATAAACATCAATCGCTTCGGCGCGGCGATTCAAATTTTCGAGCGCGAAGGCTTTCAAAAAAACGATTTCGGCTTTATTCGTGCCGCCCGGAACGCGCGTTCCGCCCAAATCGGGAAACGTCTGCAATTTTTCCAAATCGGCGAGCGCGTTTTGCCAGTCGCTTTGCGCGATACGAATTCGCGCCTGAGCGAAAAGCGCGATTGCTTCGGGCAGCTTTCCGCGAAAAACTTCCTGCGTTCGCAAAGTCCATTTGAGCGCGTCGCCGATTTCACCGGCATCGCGTAAAACGTCAACGATATTCAAAAAGGCGCGTTCCGGGCTTTCCGCATCGGGATATTTTTCGATGTATTTTTGATAGCGCGAAACAGCTTCGCGCGGTTTATTGAGCCGCGAATAAGCCGATGCCGTTTGACTGAGAGCGTCTTTTGCAACCGGATGTTCGGGAAACTGCTGCTGGACGCGCTCAAACCGATTGATCGCTTCCGTAAATTCACCGTTTTGAACGTAGCCGCGCCCGATTTGATAAATCGCGTCCGGCACAATTCCGCTGGTCGGATGATTTTGAACGATTGCCTGATAATGAAGCCGCGCCGCCGCAAAATCGCGGTTAAATCCGTAAATCTGAGCGCGTCGCAAATGCTCATAATCTGACAAAGGCGGCGCGGCTTTTCCGGTGTTTTCCGCTCCGACTTCTAAAGCATCGAGTTCTTTCGCACCCGCCAGAGCGAAATCGTCGGGCTGCCCCGGATTTGGCAAATTGGTAATTAATTTTGTAAAAGTTTCACGCGCCTGCGCCGTTTTGCCCGATTGCAGATAGGCTTGCGCGAGCAGAACGATATTTTCGCGCGTTTGCGCGTTTTCAATTTTCGGCGGGGCGGCGGCGGTTGCGGTTTCCGTCAACCGACTGCCGATTGACGACTGCTGATTACTCAATAATTGAATCGCCGTGTCATAATTTTTGCTGTCAAAATAACTTCGCGCCAGACGATTACCCGCCGCGCCGTTCAATAAACTTTCCGGCGCAAACGTCGAAATCTCCTGCAAAAACGTGCGTTCGAGCATCAAATTTCCGCTCGACCGAGCAATCTGCGAAAGATGCCACAAGGCGTATTCCTTTAAAACCGAATTGCGACTCGCGACCGTTTGATAATTCGCCATCGCCGTTGCGTAATCGCCTTTTTTTTCCGCCATTCGCGCCAGCAGATAATCGTAATTATTCGCCTCGAAAACTTTCGCGTCGGACCGGCGCAGATTTTCGAGTTCGCCGACGGCGAGCGCGTAATTTCTTTGCCTGACCGCCAGCGTGATTTTATCGTGCGTCTGCGTTTGAGCGTAAAAACTGATCGGGAAACTGATTATGAAAAATAATAAAGATAATTTGGAAAATTTCATTGATAGAATTTTAGCGTGAATAACGCAAAGAAAAAAGAGTCAACGGCAAAAGCCGACGCAAAAAACAAAATATTTCCCCGCAAAGGCGCAAAGCGGCAAAGGAAAGCCAAATTCTTTCTTTCTTTGCGGGCTTTGCGCCTTTGCGGGAAAATTAAATTTTGAAAACGGACAACGACAACTGACAATCAATTTAAAATTCCGTAAAATTGGACGCGGGAATTATGACAGCAAAAATCTTGAGCGGTAAGGAAATTGCCGATGCGATAAAGCGGGAAGTTATCGCCGAAGTCGAAATATTAGCGAGCGAACACGGGTTTCGTCCGGGTTTGGCGGTCGTGCGCGTCGGCGAAGACGCGGCTTCCGCCGTTTACGTCGGCAGCAAAGTCAAAACCAGCGAAGAACTCGGACTCGTTTCCGAACATCATCATCTCGCGGCGGAAACCTCGCAGGAAGAACTTTTAAGACTTGTCGGAGATTTGAATAATCGCCCGGAAATTGACGGAATTCTGGTGCAACTGCCGCTGCCTCGTCATATTAACGAAGCGGAAATACTAGAAAAAATTAATCCCGAAAAGGACGTTGACGGTTTTCATCCGGTTAATGCCGGACGTTTGGCGCAAGGGCAAAACGCGCTCGCGCCCTGCACACCGGCGGGTGTAATCGAAATCTTAAGGCGTTCCGATATAAAAATTGCGGGCGAACACGCCGTTATCGTCGGCAGAAGCAACATCGTCGGCAAACCGATGGCGATGTTGCTTCTGCGGGAAAACGCAACCGTCACGATTTGCCATTCGCGGACGAAAAATCTGGCGGCAATTACGAGTCAAGCGGATATTCTCGTCGCCGCCATAGGGAAAGCCGGATTCGTTCGCGCCGAACATATCAAAAAAGGCGCGACCGTGATTGATGTCGGCATCAATAATGTCTCCGACGCAAAATTAGCGGCTGAACTTTTTGATGAAACCGAGATCGAAAAGCGTCTGAACACCATTGAAAAACGCGGCTTTACATTGGTCGGCGACGTGAATCCGCGCGAAGCGCGAGAAAAAGCCGGAAATTACACGCCCGTTCCCGGCGGTGTCGGACTTTTAACCGTTGCAATGCTGATGCGAAATACGATTGATGCCGCGAAAATGAGAAGATTGAGAAAATAGCCGCAAAAGGCACAAAAAGCGCAAAAAAGATAAAAAATCATAGTTCCTGACTCTTACAGCCATACTTATTAATTGTGCCTTAAATCTTTTGTGACTTTTGTGCCTTTTTGTGGTTAATAAAAATGCTTATGAAACTTTCATTTGAAGAATACCAATCGGAAGCCAAACAGACAGCTTTGTATCCGAATCGTTTAAAGAATCTCGAATATCCGACGCTCGGACTCGCGGGCGAAGCAGGCGAAGTCGCCAATATCGTCAAGAAAATTCAGCGCGATTTCGGCGGCGAAATTACCGACGAAATTCGCGCCAAACTGAAGGACGAACTCGGCGACGTGCTTTGGTATATTTCGGCGTGTGCGGATGAATTGGGTTTGACGCTCGAAGAAATAGCGGAGTTTAACGTCGAAAAGCTGGCGAAACGTCACAGCCGAAAATAAATGCTGAAAATCGGGCTGACAGGTTCAATCGCCGTCGGCAAATCATATATCTGTGAGGTTTTGCGCGAACTCGGCGCGTTTGTTCTCGATGCCGATGTGACGGCGCGAGAAGTCGTCGAACCGAATACGATTGGTTTGCGTCAAATAGTCGAACATTTCGGCGCGGAAATTTTGCAGGAAAACGGCGAACTCGACCGCATAAAACTCGGCGCAATAGTTTTCGGCGACGAGCGCAAACGACAACTTCTCAATTCCATCGTGCATCCATTGGTTTTCGAGGCGCAAAACGAATGGATTAGCAAATGCGAAAAAGCCGCTCCGCACGGAATCGCTGTTATTGACGCGGCTTTGATGATAGAATCCGGAAGTTACCAAAGATTTAACAAACTAATTGTTGTGTGGTGCGAACCGACGATACAATTGCAGCGTCTAATGCTCCGCAACGCTTTGAGCGAAGCGGAAGCATTGCGTCGAAT
>JALYQJ010000183.1 GCA_030855875.1 Acidobacteriota bacterium | reverse complement strand
CTGTTCGCGGTTAAAACCAAAGAAGAATTAATCGAAGAAATTCCCGGCGAAAAGCGCGTTCCGTTCATTTCATTTCTAACGCCGCTCGTGCCGCTCGTTTTGTATTTCTTTTTCGGCTGGAAGGAAGTTCCGGCTTTTCTCGGCGGAGCGTTATTCGGACTTTTGACGACGCAGCCGTCACGCGCCATTCAAAATTTTACGTCGTCGCTGGTACGCGGCATCGAAGACGGCGCACCGGCGGCGATTTTGATGATGGGAATCGGAATGCTTTTAAACGCCCTGAAACTTCCCGGAGTCGAAGCGGCTTTGAAACCGATTGTTACCGCTTTGCCGATAAATTCCGCGTGGAGTTACGTTTTGTTTTTCGGTCTGCTGTCGCCGCTCGCGCTGTATCGCGGACCGCTCAACGTTTTCGGAGTCGGCATCGGCGTTTATTCGCTGATGTTCACGCTCGGAATTTTGCCCGCGTTCGCGCTGCTCGCCGCAGTAATGTCGGTGACGCAGGTGCAAAATGTGTGTGACCCGACGAACACGCACAACGTCTGGATCGCCAATTTCACCGGCGTTCGCGTCGAAGAAATGACAAAGGAAACTCTTTTGCCGATGATGCTCGTCTGCATCGGCGGCTTGATTTTAGGCGCGTTTTTGTTTTTGCGTTAAAAATTCTAAAAAATTGCGGAGTTAAATTATGTGTTTTAATTTCATTCGATTGCTTTTGGTAATTGCGGTTTTTGTCGTTTCGGCGGCGGCGCAGAATAAATTGCAGGTGACGGCGGCGAACAGTCAAACCTTCACAGTCGCGGGCAAAGACCGCACGGTTAATGCCGATGAAATTATTCAATTTACGGCGGCTTATTACAAAAAAAGTCCGACCAGTCAATCGGGCGTTGATGTGCTGATTGTTGACGACAAAGTTTCCGTCATTCAAGACCGCGCCGGAGCGGTTTATCTGGAGAAAAAGCCTGATCCGGGCGCAATTAAAACCGACGGCAAAGGCTATATCTTGAGCGGCAACGGCGCGGCTCGAAAATGGATTTTAGCGAATTTAAAAGTCGGCGATGCGGTCAAAGTCGGCGAAAATATCGTTGTCAAAAACAGCAGCGGCGAAGTCGTTCCCGCCGCGACGATTCCGTGTTTTGCGGGCGCGTATTACCGCAAAGCCGTCACGAGTTTTGACGTTTGGACGGGAATCGCCGGATTCGTCAAACTCGGCACGCCGAAGGTTGATGAAAACCGCCTCGACGAAAAAGACAAACTGCCGCTCGATAATTTTTCGGTTTATATGGGCGGCAACGCGGGCGGGAAATCTGAAGTTGACGCGGGTTTGACGTGGGAATTTACATTGGACGAAAACGGCAAACGCAGCGCGCGGCGCAACGCTTTTCGCCCGTTCTGGCGCACGAAAACGTGGAATTCCGCGCCGGATGAAAAGCAGTTTTATTTTTATCCGGGCGAAACCGTGCAGATGGCGGTGATCGTCGCCGGAGCGAACAAATTGCGTTTGATAATCTCGGACGGCAAAAATAAAACTTTTCAAACCGATTTCGATGCCGAAGGTTTTTCGGCGAATATTCCGCGCCAGTTCAAGCGCGTCAACGCGATTGACCAGCGTCACAACGAAGGCAAACCCGTCCAGCCGACACGCGCGGAAGTGACGGGCGCGGAATGGACGCAGACGATTCTTTTGCGCGGCGAAGGCGCGAACGCGAAGCAAATTCCGATGGACAAAACGCGCTTTACGGATATGCGCTGCGCGAACGAAAACAACGTCGTCGTGACAGCAACCGATGCGGCAAAAGGCGCGGAGAAGATTGACATTTTCGGAACGCCGAAGAAATAAGCGCGAAAGATAGTCGAAAAGGTAAAATGAAAACGAAATATTATTCGATTGAACGAAAAGCGAAACGCATAACGGCGCAAATTGTTTGCGCCGCGCTCATCTGCGCCGGTTTTTCGGGCGTGAACGCCGACGCGCAGACGAAAAATAACCGCCTAAATAATCCCCCTAATAACCAGAGAAACGCGGCGCGAATCAATAATAACGCGGAAACCGTCTGGGTCGAAAAAACTTTGCGTTCGATGACTTTGCGCG
>JALYQJ010000499.1 GCA_030855875.1 Acidobacteriota bacterium | reverse complement strand
ATTTATGGACAAGTTAAACGAATATTTGCAGACTCTGCTGGCGACCTGCAGCGACGAACTGCATCTGGAACCGAATAAACAGCCGTATCTCGTTTCCGCTAAAGGTATGACCGAATTGGCTAATGCGCCGATTTTCGGGACGCAAATCAGTATGATGATTTTCCCGCTGATTCCGGCGGAAGTGAAACAGCAATTGCCTAATCAGGCGGAAATCGAATTCGTCTATCCGCACAATCTCGGCAGTTTTAATTTCGTCGTTCGTAAATCTCCGTCGGGATTTGTGGTGACGATCCGACCGATGCTCGACGATGCCGCGCCGATGCCGGATGCGTCGGCAAATTCGCTGAATGAATCATCGCCGTTCGCGCCGCCGACGCACGGAAAAATCGACTCTAATTCACCGATTTTCGCTTCTCAACCGCCGAAAACATCGGTTAACGCAACGCCTGCGTTTACTTTTGAAAGCGCGTCCGCCGACAACGAAAGTAACTTTGAATTTGCGAAGGATTTGGTCGTTTTACCTGAAATCGAAACGCCTACAGCCGCGCAAAATTCTCAGTCCGTCAGTTTGCCGCCGGAAGTCGTTGCGGTCAACGATCCCGTATTTACGACGAGTTTTTCAGCCGAATCGGTTTACGAACCGCCCGAAAGACGCGACGATTTTTTATCGCTCGAAGATGAATATACGATGCCGGTAAATAATTTTGACGCGCCGCCGAACGAATATGCTTTTGCAAACGAAATCTTTCAGGAAGATTTCCAATCACCGCAAATCTCACAAATCCAAACGCCCGCTCAAGAAAAATATATGCCGCAGACTCAGTTCGCATCGCCGATTGTTCAACAAATCCCGGCAGTTCAGGCAAATGTCGAAGTTGCTTTTGCGCCCGCCCGTCAAAATCCGCAGGCGAAGGCGCGGATGAATGATCTTTTTCAAAAAATGGCTCAGGCGGGCGCGTCGGATTTGCATCTGAGCGTTTCGGCTCCGCCGATGATTCGCAAAGACGGGAAAATGCAGATTCTGCCGAGCAGCGAAACGACTCTCACGGCGGAATCTCTGCGCGAACTTTTGACGGCGATTATGCCCGCGAAAAATCAGGAGGAGTTCGCCGAACGCAGCGATTCCGATTTTGCTTACGAAATACCGAATCTCGCCCGATTTCGCGCTAATATTTTTATGGACAGAAAAGGAATGGGCGCGGTTTTCCGCATCATTCCAACGAAAATTTTAACCGCCGAACAGTTAGGACTTTCGCCCGCGATTATGAATCTTTGCGATTTATCGAAAGGTCTGGTCGTCGTCACGGGTCCGACCGGATCGGGAAAATCAACGACGCTCTGCGCGATGATTGACAGCATCAACAAAAAGCGCGAAGACCACATCATCACGATTGAAGACCCGATAGAATTTACGCACGAAAATCAAAGCTGTCTCGTCAATCAGCGCGAAGTTCACAATCACACATCTTCGTTTAAAGACGCTCTCCGCGCCGCTCTGCGCGAAGACCCGGACATTCTTCTCGTCGGCGAAATGCGCGACTTGGAAACGATTTCGATTGCGATTGAAACCGCCGAAACCGGGCATCTCGTGTTCGGAACGCTGCACACGACGACCGCCGCTTCGACGATTGACCGCATCATTGACCAGTTTCCCGCCGACCGTCAGCAGCAAATCCGCGTGATGCTTTCCGAATCGTTAAAAGGCGTGATCGCGCAAACCTTGCTGCCGAAAAAAGGCGGCGGTCGCGTCGCCGCGCTCGAAATTTTAATCGTCACGCCCGCAATTTCCAATCTTATCCGCGAAGGCAAAACCTTCCAAATCCCGTCGGCGATGCAGACCGGAAAACAGCACGGAATGGTAATGCTCAACGAGGCTCTGTTCGGTTTGGTGCAGAAAAATCTGGTCGAACCGCGCGACGCTTATATCAAAGCGGTTGACAAAGCCAACTTTGAAACGATGCTGACGCGCAACGGATTTAAGATTTGATTGTTCGCAATGAATTTTTTCAGACCAGTCCTGTTTTTTCCTACCTTATATTAAAGATAGGAAGAAACAGGACTGGTCGTGTTACCGAGTAGAATTTTCGGTGATGTTATTAATACCTAACCACCATATTGACTAATAAATGCTCCCGTCAAACTAAGCCATCGTCCATTCATAACTTCGCGGAAAATAAAATTGTTTCTTTCTTGCCCAGTCATAATACTCATCACAGGCGCATGTTGAATTCCAGCACTTACCTCTCGAACAACGCGGCTTACAGTCCACGGTCGATGGTAAGATAGGTCAACGTGCAATCGTCGAAATGTGGTATGCAGCGTAACAGGACCGCTGTTTATCCCTCGAACGTTTGGTCTGCGCTCAACTTGATATATTGGACTACCTTGATTTTGCGTAAAGATTTTTAACGAAAAACTAACATGTCCCATACCCATACCGACATTTTCGAGTTTGAATTCAACAACATGATTAGCAAAGTTGGACAATAAACTTTCTGGTGCCTGACCTGTTAAATCATTAGTAATCAAAAACGACGGGCTTGAAACGCACGATGTCGCCGGTGAACCGGCTGTATTTTGTATCGGTGATGCCTCGTAAAGCAATGGAACTCCGTTCCACCATAACGCGATGTAAGCACAGCCAAGCGATGCTATACCATAACCTACACCCTGAACCATAAATGATATTTGTGCCATAAATTACTCCTTTTTAATTGAAAATTTTTGTTTATAAGGTTAGCGACAGAGAAATTTTCGATGGTCTTCGCCCGACGCGCCTTTTGTGGAGGCAATTGCCGTGTCTGTGGCAACCCGCCAGTAAATAACTTCGCATTCAAATCTTTGGTAACAGTCGCTTGAGCCACTAGCTCCACCACACGAAAGTTCTTTTGTCACTAAATAAACGAACGAAATGTCCAAAAAGTCATCCGCACCTAAAAATTTATAAGCATTCCTCTTTCCCGAAAAACTTTATTTTCAATTGCTCTTTTTTATGCTTCTACTAATTAACGCAACGCTCAAAGCGAAACTGGCTCATATTATTTTTCGATTGTTTGAAAAGGTTATTAAAAGGAAACTGCGGCGGTTTATAATTTCAGAATTTTTTGACTTGATATGAGGCTTGTTCTATTATTGCGAAGTAACTCAAATCACTTTAGCGGACAATGGAGATTTCTCAGATGGACGAGGTTTTACCGGAACGCGGAGAAATAACCAGAATATTAAAAGCGTGCAGCGGCGGCAGCCGCGAAGCGATGGACAAACTCGTTCCGCTCGTTTATCAGGAATTGCGGCGGCAGGCACATCGCTATCTCAGAAGCGAACGCTCTAATCACACATTGCAAACTACCGCGCTCGTTCACGAGGCTTATTTGCGCCTTATCGAACAGCGCGAGGTTGACTGGCAAAACCGCGCTCATTTTTTCGGGCTTTCGGCAAATATGATGCGGCGGATTTTGGTTAATTACGCGATCAGCCAAAATCGTCTGAAGCGCGGCGGCAAAGATGAAAATCTGCCGCTCGAAGAAGCCTTCAGTATCGCCGTCCGTGAACGCGACGTTGATTTGCTCGCGCTCGATTGCGCCTTGAACGAACTCGCCGAATTGGACGAACGTCAGGCGCGGATCGTCGAACTGCGTTATTTCGGAGATTTGACGATAGAAGAAACGGCGGAAGTTTTAAGCATCTCGACCGCCACCGTCAAACGCGATTGGAATATGGCAAAAGCGTGGCTTCGAGCCGAATTAAGCGGCGGAGAAACTTGATGAATCGCAAAGATTACCAACAAGTCAAACAAATCTTTCAATCCGTTCTGGAAGTTACCGCCAATGAACGCGCCGACTATCTGGACAAGGCTTGTGATGGCGATGATGTTTTGCGCGGCGAAGTTGAAAGACTGCTCGATTCGTTCGATAGCGGTTATCTGGAAAAACCAGCCATCGGCAAAGTGGCGGGATTGATAGTCGGCAACGGGTTAGAAGTCGGACAAGAAATCGGACATTACAAAATCGTCAAAAAAATCGGTGCGGGCGGAATGGGCGAAGTTTATCTTGCCGAAGATATTAAACTCGACCGCCGGGTCGCGCTCAAAATTCTGCCCCAAGAATTTGCCGAAGATAAGAATCGGATGAGCCGTTTTGTCCGCGAAGCCAAGTCTGCCTCTTCACTCAATCATCCAAATATCATCACCATTCACGAAATCGGCGAAGCTGACGGCAAACATTTTATCGCCACCGAATACATCGAAGGCGAAACTCTGCGCGACGGTTTGAACCGCGAAAAACTGTCGGTCAAATCTACTCTGGAAATTTCGATTCAGATTGCGTCGGCTTTGCAAGCCGCACACGCGGCAGGCATCATCCACCGCGACATCAAACCGGAAAACGCGATGATTCGTCCTGACGGGTTGGTGAAGATTCTCGATTTCGGCATCGCCAAACTGTCAGAACCGCCTGCGCATACGGGCGGGTTGAGCATTGATGAAGAAGCGGCGACGGCGATCCAAACTGGAACAACGCCGGGAATGATTATCGGCACGGCAAATTATATGTCGCCCGAACAAGCCAGAGGTCAATTGGTTGATGCGCGGTCTGATATTTTTAGTTTCGGAGTCGTGTTATATGAAATGCTGACGGGCAAAAAAGCGTTTGCGGGTGAAACGGCGATGGACGCAATCGGCGCGATTCTACACAAAGAACCCGCGCCGATGAGCGAAACCGAAACCCCTAAAGAACTGCGGCGAATCGTGGAAAAATGTTTGCGAAAAGATCGCGAAGAACGCTGTCAAACGGTAAAAGATTTGCGGATTGACTTGAAAGACATTCGGCAGGAGTTGGAGTTTCAAAATAAGCTGGAACGCGCGGCTGCGCCGAATCGGGAAGAAGTAAAAACGCAAATTTTAGAAGCACCGGCGACGGCAAATG
>JALYQJ010000165.1 GCA_030855875.1 Acidobacteriota bacterium | reverse complement strand
AGAAACAAAAGAGAGAGATTTCGAGAAAGATTTTCCATTAATTTGCTCCAAAATATTAAGATGGGTTTTGAAGCGACTATCTTGTCTCAAAAAAGGTAGAAATGTAAAGAAAAAAATTTGAAGGCTTTCTGATTTATGTTTTATTTTTCGGAAATATTTTTTCTAAATTCGTTGATAATTCGATTTTGGCGGGAAATCGGAATCAAGGCTTCGGATTCGGAGAAAGTTTCGACCTGATGGGAAAATTCCCCGGCGTGAGCGCGAAGATAATCGAAAAAGCGTTCAAATTCCTGCTGCATCGCATCCATTTTGGCGCGCATATTTAAGATAATTTCGACACCTGCCAGATTTACGCCGAGTTCGCGCGTCAAAGACAAAATCAACTCAAGTCGTTCGAGATCAACATCGGTGTAAAGCCGCGTGTTTCCGTCCGAACGCGAAGGCGCGAGCAATCCTTCACGTTCATAAAGCCGCAGAGTCTGCGGATGAATTTCGTAAATTTCCGCAACCGCGCTGATTGTGTAGGTTTTCGTCTTCTTTTTCATACTTCAAATTCCAAATTCCAGATTCCAAATTTCAAGTTAAAACACTCTTTAATTTGAAATGTGGAATCTGGAATCTGTAATTATTCGAGTCCCATCGCTTTGCGCGGATTTTCGGGATTCGCTTTTTCAAACTGCCGCAATATTTCCTTTGTTTCTTCGCTGATGACGCGCGGCAGGTAAATCTGCACTTCGACAAATTGGTCGCCGCGTAAATTCGGATTTCTCAAAGACGGAAAACCGCGTTCGCGCAGACGAAATTTTTGTCCAGATTCGGTTCCCGCCGGAATTTTCAATTGCGCCTTTCCTTCAACGGTCGGAACTTCGATTTTTGTTCCGAGCGCGGCTTCGGAAACGGTGATCGGAACGGTGACATAAATGTTATCGCCTTTCCGCGTAAAAAACCTGTGTTTTCCGACGTTCGTTAAAATAAACAAATCGCCCGGTTCCGCGCCTAATCTGCCGCCGTGTCCTTTTTTCGGAATCCGCACCCGCGAGCCGGTATCAACTCCGGCGGGAATGCGAATTTTAACCTGTTCGACTTTCGGCGTTACGCCTTTGCCGCTGCACTGTGAACAAGGCTGCCGCCGCCGTCCCGTGCCTTCGCAATCCGGGCAGGTTTGCGAAAACTGAAGCCGTCCGCCGGTTCTTAAAACCTGTCCCGTTCCCTTGCACGTCGGACAGACGACGACCGGACCGCCGGTATCGCCCGCGCCCTGACAGCGCGAACACTGCTCGGAACGATTGACCGTAATATTGGTTGTCAGTCCCGTAAAGGATTCCTCAAAACTCAACGCCAGCGGGATTTCAATGTCAGTTCCTTTTTTCGGCAAAGGTCGCGGCGGTTCAGGCTGCGCTTGCTGCTGTTTGCCGCCGCCGCTGCCGAAAAGGTCTGAAAAAATATCCCGAAAACTCGAACTGCTGCCCGAACCGCCCGGCTCAAAATTAAAACCCGAAAAATCGTAATTTCCCGCGCCCGCGCCGCCCGACGCGCCCGTGCTGAAGGGCGAATTCGGGTCGAGATTGTCGTTGTAATAACCGAAGCGGTCGAAAACCTTGCGCTTTTTCTCGTCGGAAAGAACGTCGTAGGCTTCCTGCACTTCTTTGAATTTTTCCTCGGCTGATTTATCGTTCGGATTTACGTCCGGGTGAAATTTACGCGCCAGACGACGATACGCCTTTTTGATTTCGTCCGCTTTCGCATCTTTTTTGATGCCGAGAATGCTGTAATAATCTTTGTTTGCCATTGATAGATAGCTTGAAAAACTAACGATTTTCGCTTATAAAATTTTGAAATTAAAAACAAAACCGACGGCTTCGCGCACTTCGAACATTCTTTTATTAGAAAGATGAGTGATATACGCGCCGATTTTCGCTTTGGAAACAGTTTGAATATTCGTCAAATTTACCGCGCATTCTTCGCGCATACCGTCTGATTGATCAAGCCATACTTCGGAATCATTATCGCGCGAAGTTGTAGTAATTTCCGCAATCGTAACAACATTAAGCAGCGGAATTAAATCGGTTCGAGTTAAAATTAAAACGGGACGTTCTTTGTTCGGTTCTTTAAATTTATACCAGTAAACATCACTTTGAGTCATTCATTCTCCCAAACTTGTTCGTCCTGCCAAATGTCATATTCTTCGGACTTTTGCGGAAAGTTTTGATAGCTGTCCGTGAATTTTTTCAGCTTTTCTTCATCGCTCGTTTGCCGTTTTTTTATGTCAAAATTTTCGCGTAGAAAAGAATTGATAAATTCCGTCAAACTCTTATTTTCAGACTTTGCCAACTCGCCGATTTTTACCGCCAAGCTGTCTTCTATTTCAACTACTTGCATAATCTTTAAAAATGAGCGGCAATTTTACTCACCGCTCTTTGCCTTGTTAGCTTACTTCTTCTCTTCGTCAACATCAACGTATTCGGCATCAATCACATTGTCGTCGCCCGAAGCCGTCGAACCCGAAGAGTCGCCGCCTGCGCTCGCCGAAGAAGCCTGTTCGCCGCCGGTTTCGTCGCCCGTCGGAGCCGCGCCAGCCTGACTGTAAAGAACTTCCGCGAGTTTGTGCGAAGCGGTTTGCAGACGGTCGAACGCCGAGTTCATCGCGTCGGTGTCTTCGCCCGCCAGCGCGGTTTTCGATTCGGCGACCGCCGTTTCGATTTCGGTTGCTCCCGCCGCGTCGAGTTTGTCTTTATTTTCGCCGAAAGTTTTTTCGACCGAATAAACCAAACCGTCGAGACGATTTCTCGCTTCGATAACTTCCTTGCGTTTAGAGTCTTCGCCCGCGTGCGATTCCGCGTCCTTCATCATTTTATCAATTTCTTCCTTCGACAAACCGCTTGTCGAAGTAATCGTGATTTTCTGTTCGCGTCCGGTTCCGACATCCTTTGCCGAAACGTTGACGATGCCGTTCGCGTCAATATCGAATGTTACTTCGACTTGCGGAATCCCGCGCTGTGCCGGAGGAATACCGACCAAGTGGAATTTTCCGAGCGTTTTATTGTCCGTCGCCATCGGTCTTTCACCCTGCAAAACGTGAACTTCGACCGACGTTTGATTGTCCGAAGCGGTCGAAAAGATTTCCGATTTGCGCGTCGGAATCGTCGTATTGCGACCGATCATCTGCGTCATCACGCCGCCCAGAGTTTCGATTCCCAGACTCAGAGGCGTGACATCGAGCAGCAGAATATCGGTTTTTTCGCCGCCGAGAACTCCGGCTTGAACAGCCGCGCCGAGAGCGACGACTTCATCGGGATTAACCGTTTTGTTCGGTTCTTTCCCGAAAAAGTTTTTGACCATTTCCTGCACTTTCGGAATGCGCGTCGAACCGCCGACGAGAACGATTTCCTGAATGTCCTTCGGTTCGAGTCCCGCGTCTTTAATCGCCTGTTCGACCGGCGGCATCAGACGTTTCAAAATCGGCTCGACGAGATTTTCAAACTTCGAGCGCGTCATTTTCATTACCAAATGCTTTGGTCCCGATTGGTCAGCAGTAATAAACGGCAGATTTATTTCGGTTTCCATCGCGCTCGATAATTCGACTTTGGCTTTTTCCGCTGCTTCCTTGAGACGCTGCAAAGCCATTTTGTCGTTTGTTAAATCTATGCCCTGGTCTTTTTTGAATTCATCAATAATCCATTTAATCAAGGCTTCGTCAACGTCGTCGCCGCCTAAGTGAGTGTCGCCGTTCGTTGATTTTACTTCAACGACACCTTCGCCGACTTCCAGCACGGAAATATCGAATGTTCCGCCGCCGAAGTCGAACACGGCAATCGTTTCGTCTTTTTTCTTGTCCAAACCGTAAGCCAGAGCTGCCGCCGTCGGTTCATTGACAATACGCATCACTTCAAGTCCGGCAATTTTTCCGGCATCTTTCGTCGCTTGACGCTGCGCGTCATTAAAATATGCCGGAACGGTAATAACCGCTTTATCAACTTTCGCGCCGAGATAATCCTCAGCAGCTTTTTTCAATTTCTGCAGAACTAGTGCCGCGATTTCCGGCGGGCTGTATTGTTTACCGTCCGCCGAAATGCGAACGTCGCCGTTTCCCGCCTTTTCGACTTTATAAGGCACTTGTTTTATTTCACCGCCGACTTCTTCAAATCTTCGTCCCATAAACCGCTTGATTGAATAAAGCGTGTTTTCCGGGTTTGTCACGGACTGGCGTTTGGCAACCTGTCCGACCAGACGATTGCCGTCTTTCGTAAACGCGACTACCGACGGCGTAGTTCGTCCGCCTTCTTCATTTGTAATGACAACCGGCTCGCCGCCTTCCATCACGGCGACGACCGAATTCGTCGTTCCCAAGTCAATTCCTATAATTTTGCTCATTCTTAAATCTCCAGTTAAATAAAATTATTCCGTTCGCTCCAAAAATTATGCTTTATTGAGCCAATACAAACTATAAGATGTGAGTGTGTTCTTGTCAAGTTTATGTGAGCAGACAACCATAAGTCACTTTTAAAAACAAAAAAAGATTTGTCGGTCAATGACAAATCTTTGTAAAAATATAGTGGTTTGAACGATTATTACCGGACTTAAAGACAACAAAAGATCATTTGTTCAGTTTAGGCTAAAACTAAAACATCTAATTCACAGCCTGTCGAGATTTTAAATCTCACTTGATTTCTCATCTGGAATCAACTTGTAACCGACCTTAATCATTGTTTCAATCGTAATTCCGAAGGGCGCGAACTGACGGCGCAGGTTATAAATAAAAACCTTCAAACTTTCTTGATTAAACGGTCTTTTTCCTTTCCAGACGTGATTCCAAATCACTTCACCGGCAATAAACCGATTAGCATTTTGCACGAGTATCGAAACAATCAGAAATTCGGCGCGCCCCAATTTTATATTTATCCCGCCGCAAGTTACAAAATAATGAGAATGTTCGACCCGCAGAAAACCATCATCATAAAGTTCAACCGAATTGGTTGGCTTTTGACGCAATGGAGATTCCGGCGAATGACCTGACTGTTCAAGCATAAAATAAATGAGTCTGTTATTTAATGAGTGACCTTTTCACGATTAGCCTAAATTTTCTAAGCCATAAAATCTATCCATTTATAATTCAGCGAAAGGATAAAGCAAACTTCTTTATCCTTTCGCTTTCAATTATTTACGGAATATATTCAGCCGGAACAGGCAAATCCGAGCCGAGTCCGAAATTTTGAACCGTTACTCCGCCCGAAGACCGATTAAGAAACCATTGACCGTTTCGATAGACGGCTTGGTCATCTCTGCCGTCGCCGTCATAATCGCCCGGAACCGGAATATCGGTCGCGTTTCCAAAGACCACAAGGCTTACCGTTCCGGTTGCACTGTCGCGGATATACCAGGTTCCGTTGCCTGGACGATAAACAGCAATGTCGTCTCTGTTATCGCCGGTATAATCAGCCGGAACTAATCTGTCTCCCGCTTGTCCAAACGGAATAGCGTCGAAATTTTGAGCCGGTGTTCCTGTCGGGCGGGCAATATACCAGGTCTGATTACTCGGACGGAATACAGCCAGATCATCTCTGCCGTCGCCGTTATAATCCATCACCAGCGGTATATCGCCGCTAGAACCGAACAGCGCGACCGTCGCCGTGGCGTTCGTGCTGTTGCGAATGTAAAAGGTATTGTTTGACGGACGGAACACAGCGACATCGGTTATGCGGTCGCCGTCGTAATCACCGCCAACCAGCGGAATATCACCCGGCAAACCCCAGGCGAATCCTGAAAAGGTAAATGTGTTGCTGTTCAGAATAAAGTAATCTGCTGCGCCTTTCGGTGTAGCCATCGCCCGAAAGACGGCGTAATCAGTCTTTCTGTCGCCGTCGTAATCGCCCGGCACGAGCGTATCAGTTGGGAAACCAAACTTGACAATCGAGAAACCGCTTGTCGAGCCAAGCACATACCAGTTACTTTCCGATGGTCGAAAAATCGAAAGATCAGTTCTGCCGTCGCCGTCAAAGTCGGCTCTGGCATCACCGCTTAAATCCGTTCCGCCGAAATTAACTCCGCCGGGCGTTAATACCGCGCCTGCCGGAAAGTTAGGACTGAGAGGCGCAATAAACTGCGTCGTTTCATCGGGCGATGCCGCTAACTCGCCAAAGAAAAAGGCGGATGCGGCAAACGGCGTGCTGTTATTGCCAAAACGAACTACCGCGTCGGGTTGGTCAACGGTAATATTATTGCTGATATTGACAACTCCGGCGGCAGCTCCGTAAACGAATTCTTCTTCCGGGTTGACCAGCAAAGCAAAGCCGTCCAGCACCGTGATGCCGAGCGCAGCATCGAATATTCCGTCGTCATTAGTGTCGAGGTCTAAACCGGAAAATACATTGCCGGTTGCTCTTGCAATCAAATAGGCTTCCGAGCCGGTTCCGACGCGAAGCGGGTTAAAATAGTTGAAAACGGTCGTGCCTGTTCCGTAAACGCGATTCGGACACGCGCCGAAAGAAGTGTTGATTAAAGTGATCGTGCCGTTAGAGCCGAATGTCTGACCGCCGAAATTTACGGCTTGATTGGCAAAGCCGAAGTTTCCCCCGTCGCTGTTGACCGAGAGAAAATATGTATTTGCCGGAACGACGCTGCCGGGAGTGCCGCGTATTTCAGTATATTGACAGGCTTCGCTCGTCGTCGAAGGCGGGTCAATCTCGATTTCGCTTAATAAGATTTGTCCCGCAGCTTCAGTTTGCAGAGCGATCATAAATGCGATTATCATTCCAATAAAAGTTGTTAGATTAGTTATTCTTTTCATTTCTCCTCCGAATGGTTCCTATTTTGTAAAAGTATTTTCAGTTTTTTCAGTTGTAGCGGTCGGCAGTTCGACCGTGAAATCGTCCGGCAAAATAATTTTGCTGCGTTCGATAATGGATTCAACAAATTTATTGCGCTTTTCTTTTTCGATTTCAGCCTTCGCAATTTCTTCCGCCTTCAAAAAAGGCGAAGGAATATCGGGATTGCCGCTGTTCGGCTCGGCAAAGTTTTTTTGCAGCAAAATGTGCCGGACGCTGTATTTGACCGTTTCGCCTTTTTTGCCGATTTGTTTGTTTTCGAGTTTGACGATGTGCCAGCCGGTTTCGGTTTCGATTAAACGTCCGGCAATTTGATCGTTTTCAAGCGCGAGCGCGGCGCGTTCGACCTCCGCCCACAGCGAATCTTTTTCAATGTTTTCGTAGAGACCGCCTTTGTTTTTAGTCGTTCGGTCTTCGCTGAATTCGGCGGCTAAACGGCTGAAATCTTCGCCCGATTGCACCCGCCGCAAAAGTGTTTCAGCTTTCTCACGCTTTTTCCCGACATCATATTCGGGTCGCGCCGCCAGATAATCGGCGATTTCACGTTCGGTCGCCCTGACGCTTTTCACCCAGTGTTTTCGCAGATAATCGGCTGATAAAATACCGGCTTCGACAATTTTTATACGCAAACTGACTTCCGGTTTCGCCATAAATTCCGCATCCGCTTTCGCCCGCTCGGAAAGAATTTTCGTTCGCGCCCAATTTTCACGGGCTTTTATGAGACTGCCGCCTTGCAGTTTTGAAAACGCGGCGTTGTCTCCGCGTTCTCTGGCAACCGCTTTTTGAATCGTTTGCAGCGTTTCCATATCCGTTTCAAACTGTTTCGCGTTTGCCGGATTTGTCCAAACCGCCTCCGTTTCTTCTTTCGGGACGATGTAATTTTTTCCCTGCTCACGGCTGAGTTTAGCTTTATACAAATCGGCGAGCAGTAAATTTTTCTTGATTTCGTAGTTGATTTTGAAGTTTTCGTCTTCAGTCAACCCTTCGCGGCGAGCATCCGCCGCAAGCGCGAGATATTCGCGCATTCCTTTGAGAAAAGCGCGGCGCGTTTCCGCATTTTCCGCTATTCCGGCAACGCCCGAATCGTCGTCAGTCGCATTACTTTTGAGAACCAGTTTGATTTCTTCAGCCGTCAGACTTTTGAGAATTTCTGATTCGACTTTCTCATCCGTCGCTCGGGCATTCTGCACCCGCCACACGAAAACACCGCCGCCGACTGCGATTATTAAAATCAGGATAAAAATTAAAGACTTTTTTGACATACTTTATTTATCTTCGCGTTTAGAGTCCCGCCTTTAGGCGGAATTGGTTGATTAGCGAGAAATTCCGCCTAAAGGCGGGACTCTAAACCTCTCTGCTAAAACCGCAGCTTCATTCCGAACTGCATTACACGCGGCGAACCGATAGTGCGGGTAATTTGTCCGAAATCCGTTTCGTCGCTCAAATCCGAATTCGGATTCGCAAAGTTGACGAGGTTAAAAATATTGAAAATATCCCACTTCAACTCCAGAGAAACTCGTTCGTTGATTCGCGTATTTTTCATCAAACTAAAATCAATTCGTTTGGAAGAAGGTCCGCGCAGAATGTTTCTGCCGAGATTACCGAATCCGCCAAGCGGCGAAAGCAGCGCACATTCGGGATTGTCCGGGTCTTGACAGGTGTTGAAATACTGGCGCGTCGGGTCGCTGCCCTGCCGCCGCAGCAAATCCAGATTGCGAACATTCGGACGACCGAACGCCGTGCTGAAAATCGTTCCGCTCGCGCCGCCGACGTTGAAGACATCTATCCGGCTGTTAATCGGCAGAAGCGGTCCGACGCGCTCGGCACTAGTCGTGAAAATTCCGAAAAATTGCTGTTCAATTAAACCGCTCGTGCCGAACGCGAGAAATTCTGCGTTCGAGGCAAAAATCGAAAACGGAGTTCCCGACTGCCATTGCCCGAAACCGGATAACTGCCAGCCGGTCAGGAATTTCGATTTCGAGCCGAAACTCGGTAAATCCAAAATAAAACTCGACGAAAATCGGTGCGGACGGTCAAAATCCGACACGGCGCGGTTGCTGTTGATATTGCGCTGATCGCCCTGCACGGTCAGACCCAAGTTTGCCGTGTCCGGTCTGCCCGAAGCCGCCGTGCTGCCCGGATCGGTCGAGCCGATGTCAATTGATTTGGAAAATGTATAAGAAGCGTTAAAACCGAATCCGCGCGTGAATCGTTTCGTTAAACTAAACTGACCGGAATGATAAAACGAATAGCCGCGTGATTGGAGAATAACGGCATCGGTCGGGTCGAAACCGAGGAACGGAACGCGCACGTCTCCGGCAATCAAGGCGTTCGGCAATTCAAAATTTGAACTGGAGATATTCAAATCAACCGCCCCGTTGCCATTATTGCAGGGAATAAACCCCGGAACGCCGACGAAGACGACGCTGCACGCGCCGAACGCACGCGGATCGTTTTCCGTTCTGGTCGTTCCAAGCTGCCGCTCGGTCATTCCGGCGACGGGCTGCAATCCGCGCGCGCGGTTTAGTCGGGCGTAGATATATTCGGGCGTGTTCGGGTCGTTCAAATCATATGGCTGATTAAAACCGACCGCCAATAATAACTGTTGTCCGCGTGTTCCGACATATCTGGCTTCGACAACCCAATCTCTGAAAAAATCCTGCTGGATGCCTAAATTCCACTGCTGAATCAAAGGCGTTTTCAAATCGCGGTCAATCGCCCGAAATTCGAGCGGTTCGACACCGGCGACGGCATCGGCTCCCGGCGAATTGTCCACCAGCACGAACGGCGTATAACGGTCAACGTCTCTCGCCGCGACGCGAAAAGGAAAATAGCTGCTGAACGGCAAATTCGGCTGCTGCGCGGAAAAAGCCGTCGCGCCCTGCACCGTTCCCGGCGAGTTTTGCCGCGCAATCTCGATTTCCCGGAAAAACGGGAAGTTGCTGTAAATCGTGTTGATAAACGCGCCCGACGGACGGTCGTAAAAAATCCCGTAACCGCCGCGAATCACGGTCGTTCCGCTTTTGAACGGTTTGTAGGCAAAACCGACGCGCGGTGCAAAGTTATTTAAATCCTGACCGTTGAGCGTATGTTTGTTGTCGGCTCTGGCGATTGACGGCAAACTCGCGTCTATCGCGTTAAAGCCGGTTTCGGTCGCGTTGCTCGGTAGAATAAATCCGGGACGAATGTCGTTCGGGTCGGTCACGCGGGTGAAATCGAAATTGGCAAATCGCCCGTTTTTCTCGGTCGGCAGTCCGAACCAATCCCAGCGCAGACCCAAGTTCAATGTCAGTTTTTCGCTGAAACGATAATCGTCCGAAACGTAAAAACTGAGATCGTTAAAGCGAAACTGTTTGTCGGTGATGCCTAAAGAAACGTCCGCTTCCGGTACGAATCCGGTTAAAAGCTCTGTAAAATTCGTGATGCCTTCAAACTCGACACCCTGTTCTTCGGGCAGATTCGTGTCAAAAAAATTGCGTTTGTGTTCGATGCCGAAACGAAGCGTGTGCGAGCCGCGACTGTAAGTTACGTTGTCGGCGAACGTCAGCGTCAATTGTTTGCGGCGATTAAAAATATCGTTCGGCGCATTGAGTGAAAAATCGCTCAAGTTTCCCGTTCCGCCGAAACGCGCGGCTCTCTGGGTCGGCGCACCCGGCTCGAAAACCGATGCCGGATTGGAAATTCCGAGACCGCTGTTCGTCAGTTCCGGCGTTAAAAAGCGTTCGTCGAGGCGGCGCGTATTGTCGAGCGAAAAATAACCGAACCGTGCTTCATTCGTCAGATTTCCGTTAAAATAATGCGTGTCGGTAACGGCAAGAGTGCGGTTACGGTCGTCTTTGATAAGCGGTGTCGGCGAGATGAGCGTGTCGTCGGAAAACGGATCGGTCGCCGGAAAATTGGCGAAGAAAAACGTGCCGTTCAAAGTGTTAATATTGTTTCCCTGCGCGTCGCCTTTGAGCAGATTGTAGTCGAGTCTGGTCGTCAATTGGTCTTGTTTGAATTCGGCTGGAAAAACATTGCGAAAGCGCACCAGCGGAAATCCGCCGCGCACCGTTCCCTGACTTGCGCCGTCAATAATCGGCAAACCGTTCGGCAGTCCGAATCTGGAAAAATCGGTAATTCTCGTGACACCGTTTTCTAAAATCCGCACGTTGGCATTTTCGTAAAACAAACGCTCGTATCTGCCGGGAAGAAGCGTCGGAATAAAGAAATCGCCCGTCGCCGGATTGCGCAGACTGAGCAATCGGAATCCGGGACTGTTTGGGTCAATGCAGGTTGACACCGTATTGCCCGCAAAAGTGTTCGGCGCGAGCGTTCGGACGCAGTAACCGGGACTGCCGGGACCCGGCTGCGTATTAAACGGGTTACCGAACGAACTGATCGCTCCGCCGTTAATCGTGCTTCGCAAAAACGCGAGCCGGACGTTTTCCGGGTTCGAGCGGTCGGTAATAAATGCGAGTGCTTCCGGCAGCGTCACGAAACTTTGCGCCGTCGGAACATATGCCGTAATCGCGTCGGTTTTTTGATAGCCGCTGAAAAACCATAATTTGTCTTTGATAACCGGTCCGCCCAACGTAAAGCCGCCTTCCAAACGGCGCGCCTTTTGCCGGTCAATGCCGTCACGGTTAAAGAAAAAATCGTTGCTGTTAAATTTTTCGTTCTGCGCGAAGATGTAAGCCGTGCCGTTAAAACTGTTCGTTCCGCTGCGGGTGACGAGTTGGACGCTGCCGCCGCCGTTTCTTCCGAGTGAAGCATCGTAAAGACTCGATAACAATTTAACTTCCTGAACCGTTTCGGGCGCGGGCGAGATGCTCTCGGTCAAACTTCCCGTGCCGGAAAAGTTCGTCGCGTCAATGCCGTTAAACTGCACGCCCTGACTGGTCGTGCGCGAACCGTTAATCGAAACTTCCGGGTTGCCGTTGCCGTTCGTCAGCGGGTCAGCGATGTCGCCGCTGGCGGCGGTATCGAGATTGAGT
>JALYQJ010000159.1 GCA_030855875.1 Acidobacteriota bacterium | reverse complement strand
CGGCGACGTTTCCCTGAATTAGTCCGGTCGTGGATTGCGATTGAGCAAAAACCGCCGTCCCGATTAAAAATACAAATACGACGCTGACGGTAAAACGCAGAATTGGTTTCATTTTTTTCATTTTTTTCTAATGTTAGACGCTATTTCGCCTGATTCTAAATGGTTTTGTCCCTTTCAAACAAAGGTATTTTATTTTCGGAGACGAATTTGGTGTTACGAAGGAGTTAAAATTACAAAAACAAACTAGCACGGTTTATAAATGAAGCAAAGGCGGCAGAAAAAAATCTATGTTAAATCTTTTTTCAATCACACATCCAAACAAATACTCAATCAAACAAAGGATTATTCCCGCGCGTTTTCGCGTCGTGAAATTGCCGCGCGTCGGTTCTTCGTTCGCTGATTCGCTCTTCGGTCGTGTTGCGCGTAATCACTTCGTATAAAGTCGCCTGTTTGTCTTCTTTTTTACGCAGAATTCTGCCGAGACGCTGAATATGTTCACGGCTCGAACCGGAACCGGAAAGAATTATCGCCACCGAAGCGTCCGGGATATTTACGCCTTCGTTTAAAACTTTCGAGGTTGCGAGCGCGAGAACATCGCCTTTATTAAAAGCGTCGAGCCAGAATTTGCGCTCCTTGACGTTTGTTTCGTGCGTGATGGCGGGAACGAGATAGTCGTTGGAGATGCGGTAAACCATTTCGTTTTCAGCGGTGAAAATCAAAACTTTGTCGTGCCGGTGGCGGATTAATAAATCCTGCAAAACGCGCAGTTTCGCGTCGGTTCCGAGCGCGATTTTTTTGGAAGCGCGATACGCTTTCATCGCGCGTCTGCCGTCTTCGCTGCGCGCGCTCTGCATTATAAAAAGTTTCCAGCCGTCAATCGAACCGAACGGAATATTTTTCATTCGCACGAACGAGCGAAAAATATCGCGTTCGCGCCGATAAATCTCGCTTTCCGCCGGACTCAAATCAACTTCGATTCTTTCAATGACATAATCCGCCAGATATTCGCCTGCTAATTGCTGCGCTTCGAGCCGGTAGACGAATTTTCCGACGAGTTCTTCGAGCATTGAATCATTGCCGTCGGCGCGGTCGGGCGTTGCCGAAAGTCCTAACCTGAACGGCGCAATCGCAAATTCCGCCGCGTATTTGTAGCCTTCCGACGGCAGATGATGGCACTCGTCGAAAATTATCAGTCCGAATTGATTGCCTAATCTTTCCTGATGACGAAAAGCCGAAGCGTAAGTCGTTACCGTAATCGCGCCGATTTCGTAAAAACCTCCGCCGATCAAGCCGATTTCCGCGTTAAAAGTCGAAAGCAGAAGGTCATACCACTGATTCATCAAATCGAGCGTCGGCACGACGACGAGCGTTTGCCGCCCGCACATTTCAATCGCCATCGTCGCCGCGTGAGTTTTGCCCGCGCCGGTCGGCAAAACGATTACGCCGCACCGCTCATTGCTGCGCCACGCTTCGACTGATTCGGTTTGATACGGGCGCGGCTCAATGCGAAATTTTTGCTTGAAATCGAAAGTGTTGTATTTTTTCGCTTCGTCCGTATAGGGCGTTTTCGTGCGGATAAATTCTTTGATTATTTGACGATATTGAAATCCGGGAGCGCGAAAGTGTCTGGTTCGTTCGTCCCAGACAAACCATTTCGGAACGGAATCATTTTCGCCCGCGCCTTCTAAAATTAATGTGCCTGATTCAAATTTGAGTTTGAATTCGTTTTTCGTTGATAAATTTTCGCTCATCTCTTAGTTAAGGTATGAAGAAACTTCGCCGCGTGTCAAACGCTTTGTAAATACGAACTTTTTCCGTTGTAAATTATTTCCTTAAATCTGAATTTTACTTAAACAGTTGAGCAAAAATTCCGAGATGTTTTGATTTTCGTTCAGAGTCCAAACTTTAGTTTGCTTCCGCTGCGCTGCGCTGGCGGTTTCACGCTGAAGCGTAGACTCTGAACGAAAACCAAAACATCGCCAAATTTTGCTTACTTTCGATGGTGTTTGAAGTTCGGAGTGTTTTGTTGACTTCAATTTGCCGAAGTGTAATTCTTCATTAACGGAGCTGAATTGTAATTAATTAAAAGAGCGATAAAATTTTGATGAAAAAAGCCCGAAGTTTTGCGGAAATGACAGTTCACCGCGTCGAAGAGACCCGAATTCTCACGGCTCGACAAGATGCGCTGGCAATTGAAGAACCGCTCGAAATTCGCATCGGATTCGCCCGAAACGGCAAAGCGGCGCACAAGAGCGTTTCGATTACGATGCGAACGCCGGGCAACGATTTTGAACTCGCCGCCGGTTTTCTGTTCACCGAAGGAATCGTTAAATCCGCCGACCAAATCAACAAAATCAAACATTGCGGCGTTCCTGCCAAAACCGGCGGTTTCGATAACACGGTGCGCGTTGATTTGCGGTCGGATGTCGAGATTGATTTTAAAAAATTAGAACGGCATTTTTACACGACTTCGAGTTGCGGCGTGTGCGGGAAAACTTCGATTGAAGCGTTGCAGACCGGCGTTGGCGAACTCGAAAAGCGCGACGATGTTTTATTTTCGCCGGAAACGATTCATCTTTTGCCGGAAATTTTACGTTCGCATCAGAATGTTTTTGAACGAACGGGTGGACTTCACGCCGCCGCGCTTTTTAATCGGGCGGGCGAAATGGAGAGTCTGCGCGAAGATGTCGGACGGCATAACGCGGTTGATAAATTGATTGGGACGCAATTTTTAGCGGGCGCAACGCCGGTTTCGGACAAATTATTATTGGTCAGCGGACG
>JALYQJ010000135.1 GCA_030855875.1 Acidobacteriota bacterium | reverse complement strand
ATATTCGCCTTCAACGGCACTTGCGGTCGAAACGCTCCACGCCGCCCAAACGGTATCTCCCGCTTTATGCCGGTAGCGTTGCTCCATCTGACAGGTCGGACTCTTTCCTGAAAGTAATTCGTAAACTTTAACCGATGTATCATTCAAATCTTCGGCGAAAATCATTGATTGAAAATCGGCAGCGAGAAATTCTTCTTCATCGTAGCCCAAAATCCGGCAGAGCGCGTGATTCACTTTCAGCCAATTGCCCGTCGGCGAAACGAGTGCGATACCGATTGGCGCGTAATTAAACGCGCTCCGAAAACGCTCTTCGGATTCGCGCAGGGCGATTGATTGATTTTCCAAAATTCCGGCGTGCTGTTCGGCTTGTTCGGCTTGAATGATGGACATTTCCACGTTTTTTAGATACATCCGGTAAGTCAAATAAACGATAACGATAATCGGAACGGTCGCCGTGATGACTGCAAAACCGATTGAATGAATCAGTTTTATCAAAATTCCCGCGCTGATCGCGCCGACAAAATACGTGATTGAAGTCCATAAATACTGCGTTTTCCACGTTTCCCAAATCGGCTTTTCATTTTTCATCGCTCCGTAAACAGAAGCCAGACCCGAATTGACGACAAATTGCAGCAGAGCCGTTATCGACAGCGAAATGATGAGAACCGAATAATCATCTTCCGGCAAAATTATCGCCGGATTGATCTCAAAAACTCTCAAAGCATAAACGACGACGCTCAGGGAAATCGCCATCGCCGCCGCGTTGAAAAAAACGGTGATTTTTTTGTTGCAGAAACGCCACGCCGAAACGAACGCTTCGACCGCCGCTAAAATTATCGCTGTTTCGCCGCCGTAAAGCAGCAGCGCGAGAAAAATAAAAGTGTCGGAAACGGTAATGTGAGATTTGAAACGGGGAATCTGGATGGAAATACGCGAACCGGCAATGATTGTAAACAGCGCAAAAAATACAAAACTGAAATCGAATTTCGTCACCGGAAGCGTGTTGTAAAACGCGACTCCGAGACAAAGAAAGCCAACCGCAATAACGGTTCGCATATAGTATTTTGTCAGATTTTGAGTGGTCATTTCTCACTATGTTGGGAGTGAAAACGAAAATTAGTGTTAAGTTAAGCGCAGACTTAAAATGTGTTGGATTTTGTGAAAATAAAAAAGTAAAGAGTTAAAGGATGTTTGAACGGCAATTTTAGAGCCTTTTCAATTATCAATTAAAACAATATTTTTGTCCACAGTTTTTTTATTAGACGAAAATGGTTTGAAACGTATTCTGCATCGTGAATCCGGCTTTCAGATAAGCGCGGTGCGCGTTTTTAAATTCGACGTTGCTCAATAAACAAATATGTTTCACCTTATCGAGCAAAATGCTGCACAGATGCGAGAGACAATTTGCTCCGAGACCTTTTCCGCGCAGTTTCGGGTTGACGTAGATGCCTTCGAGATACATTACTTCCGAATTCTCCGCAACGATGTCGGCTTTGAAAAGCAGTTCGCCGTTTTCAAAAACGACCCACGTTCTGCCTTTTTCAATCCGGGCGAGTGTGCGCCGCAGAAAACCTTCGCGGTCGCGCTCCATAGGATTTACGCCGCTTTCCTGAAACGCGACTTCGGCGTGGGCTTCGGCAATCGGCAGCAGTTCCGATTCGTTGGCTATTCGCAGATTCGTTGTTTGATGCGGACGAGCCGATTGACTGATTTCAAATAAGTTTTCGGTGCAGATGCGGCGCGGCTGTCGGCTGTCGTCAACAAAATATTTCCAGAAATTTTCAATCGTCGAGCCGTCCGACATCATAAAATGAATCGGCGTTTCCGATTCTCCGGCGACGCGGGCGAATTCCGCCACCGCCTGTTCGGAACGCGCTTCGACGAGCGTCGTGTGTCCGATCAGCGCAACGCCTTCGAGTCCGCCGGTCAGATTGCGGAAGCCGTAAAATCTGCCGCGATTGTTCGCACTTTTCATTCCGTTGTCGTTGATAAAGCTCGTCATCACGACCGTATGAACGGGACGCATTTTCAGGAATGACAAGACTTCGTGTTTATCGGTTTCGGTCAGAAGCTGCGCCCCACTCAAATTACGCGCCGTTTGAAAGGCGAACGGTTTGTCGGTGCTGTTTTTTGACGAATTAGCTGCGGGTTGTAATTTCATAATGATTTTCTCCTGTAATTTTCTATTTTGAGTAATCATCACAAATTACTGAACCGGCAGCATACAACTGGTGTTGTCGCCCAAAAGCACATTGGCGGCGCGTCCGTCGCTGATTAGAACGCCGTCGCTGATTAAAACACCGTCACTTATAAGAACGCCGTCGCTGATCAAAACGCCTTGTCCGAGCGTCGTGCCGCTCGACATCGTATTGCTGCTCATAAACAACGTGCTGTCGCTGATCAAAACGCCGTTGCTGTTGATTTTAACCGCGCCCTGCGAAAGGCTGACGCTCGACATAACTTTCGCGGTGCGAATTAAGGTCGTGCCGGACATCGTTGTGCCGTCGCTGATGAGAACGCCGTTGCCATACATTCCCTGCCAATTCGCCATCAGCGCGTCGCCGTGCAGAATTCCGTAATTGGTAATAACGCCTTTGCCCCAATAAACCGTTCCCGAACCGGTAATTTCATCCGAACCTTCGAGCGCGGCGGTCAGCATCGCTGTTCCCTGCCCGAAAGTCGTCACATTAGGTTTTAATTTACCGACGATTTCCAGCGCGCCTTCGACGTTCATCAAGCCCGCGCCCTGATCCAATGTGCTGGCGTTTTTAATCGGCTGCGCCGCATACATCAAAATCGCTTTAACGAAAGCGGGTGTCAAATCCGGTCGCGCTTCGAGGATCATCGCTGCCGCGCCCGCCACGAGCGGAGTCGCCATCGAAGTTCCCGAAAGATACATCATCTGGTCGTTGCCCGTGCCGCCCGCGTTGAGCGTCGGATTCGTTTTGATAATGCTGTTGGCTTGTGCGACCGAACTCGGCGAAGCGGCGGCAATCAATTTGTTGCCCGGCGCGACGAGATCGGGTTTAATCAGGTTGTCGTATTTTTTGACACCGCTGACGAGTTTGTAACCGCGCGTCGGTCCGCGTGAACTGAATGTAGCAACCGTATCGTCGTAGCGTGTATCTGTTCCGAAGGTATTGACCGCGCCGACCGTTATCACCGAAGGCTCGATGCCGGGCGAATTGATGCCGCCGTAGATTTTGTTGCCGTTTGAGTCTTTGCCGTTGTTTCCGGCGGAAGCGACGACGACGATTCCGGCGTTGTAAGCGCGGCGCGCCGCCAAACACAGCGGGTCAACCGTGTAGCTGTCCTTCGGCGGCGTTCCCAAGCTCATATTGATAACGCGAATATTGTAAGCCGCTTTATTGGCGATCACCCAGTCAATCGCGGCGATGACGTTGCTCGTCGAGCCTTTGCCGTAGTTGTCCAACACGCCGAGATTGATGATTTTCGATTCATAAGCGATACCTGTGTAAGCGTCGGCTTTGAAAACTTCATCGCCTGCCAGTAATCCCGCGACGTGCGTTCCGTGTCCGTAATAATCTTTGCCGGCAGGAACGGTCGTGTAAGTTTTGGAAAACACTACGCCCGGACGATTAGCAGTCGCTTTGATCGAATTGTGCGCCGTGTCAATGCCGCTGTCGAGAACCGCGATGCCGACACCCGTGCCGTTGATACTGCTGAAACCGGCAATCTCGCTTCGCGCGTCGCTCTGGTTCGCGCCGACGACTTGTTCGACATAACCGAATGATTCGACTTCGCGGTCGGGCGAAACGTATGCGACATTTTCCGATTTAATCAACTCTCTGATTTGCGAAAGCGGCAATTCTGCGCTGACCAGACCGAGATTGTCAAATGATTTTTTAATCCTTCCTTTAGCCGCCGTCAAATCTGTCACGATAAGTCCGGTTTTGGCTTTGTTGCTGCGAACTTCCTGCGCGAACATCTGCTTTTGTTCGGCTTCGCTCAAATCATTGCCGGACATTTGGTTAAGCGGCGTGTCGGATTTGAGTTGAATGATAACTTTTTGCATTTCGTCGCCGCGCAGCCCGTGAAAATTCTCATCGGCTTCTTCTTCCAAATCCGGCGCGATTTTGCTTTTTGCCGTAAAAGTCGTTTGTTCGTCAGTTTTGTTTTGTTTGGAGAATTCCGCACTCTCCGATTTGCCGTGCGGTGACAATTGCGCCGCAGCGTTAAAGGCGAACATTTGCAGCAAAAAAGCCGAGAGCGTCAATCCTGCTAAAAAACTGTTGAATTTACGGGTGTTCATTTTCATAATCTTGATTCTGACTAAAATAATTTGATTGAAAGAAGTCCATTGGCGGACGATGACTTATTCGCAACGCTTGTGCCAAAAAGCTAACTTCACAAATACAACGGTTTAAGAGATTTTACGGGTGCAATGCAGGATATTTATAAGTCAAATTGAAAGAATGTGTCGGTCAAACTGAATGAAAGTGAAAACAAAATAAGGGAAAGCCCGAAAACTTTCCCTTGAAATCAAGATTATTTTGAAATTTTAAATGCCGAGAATGTCAATCAACTCCTGAACCGCGCCCGCCGATTTTTGTAGTGCGGCTCGTTCGTCGTTGGTTAGTGAAATTTCGATAATCTGCTCAATGCCGTTTTTTCCTAATTTAACCGGAACGCCGACGAATAAATTATTGATGCCGTATTCGCCTTCGAGATAAACGGCGCACGGCAGAATCTTCTTTTTGTCTTTCAAAATAGCTTCCGCCATTTCGACCGCGCCGAGTGACGGAGCGTAATAAGCCGAGCCGGTTTTGAGCAGCCCGACGATTTCCGCGCCGCCGTTCGCCGTGCGTTTAAGAATCGCGTCGAGCTTGTCTTTTTCAATTAATTCGGTAATCGGAATTCCCGCAACGGTCGAGTAACGCGGCAGCGGAACCATCGTGTCGCCGTGTCCGCCGAGAACGAACGCCGTCACGTTTTCGACCGAAACATTTAATTCTTCGGCGATAAAACAGCGCATTCTGGCTGAATCCAAAACGCCAGCCATTCCGAGAACGCGGTTTTTCGGAAAGCCCGAACGCTTAAACGCCACCTGAGTCATCGCGTCGAGTGGATTTGAAACGACGATGATAAAAGCGTTCGGCGAATATTTGGCAACTTCGTCCGTCACTTTTCCGACAATATCGGCGTTTGTTTTGAGCAAATCATCGCGGCTCATTCCGGGTTTGCGCGGCAGTCCCGCGGTGATAATCACGATGTCCGAATCCTTCGTTTCTTCATACGAGTTCGCGCCGACGAGTTTTACGTCAAAACCGTCAATCGGCGCGGCTTGCGCCAAATCCAGCGATTTTCCCTGCGGCGTTCCTTCGACAATATCAACTAAAACGACATCGGCTAATTCTTTCGATGCGATCCAATGCGCGGCGGTCGCGCCGACATTGCCCGCCCCGACGACCGTAATTTTGTTTCGTCTAATCATTTTTAATCCTTCCTATTGTAAATATTTGTGTAAAATAAAAAGGATATTTTGGCATAGTTGACGGCAAACGGCAAAAGCCGCAAAATTCTTTCGGGAGAAAATTATGGTCGCATTACCGGTACAAAAATATAGTCTGGCGGAATATTTCGAGATTGAAAAAAACTCGGAAGAAAAATACGAATGTTGGGACGGAAACATTTGGTCAATGGCAGGCGCGAGTCCGGCGCACGAGCGAATCGTTTCCAATATGATATTTCATTTGAAAACAATTTTAGGACGAAAATGTTCGGTTTTCGGCTCAAACTTAAAGGTGAAGGTTCCGGCATATTCGCCGTATCGCTATCCGGATTTATCGGTTTATTGTGGAGAGGGAATTTACGAAAAGATGGACGGTCTGGAGGTTTTGACGAATCCGCAAATGATAATCGAAGTTCTCTCGCCTTCGACCGAAGCCTTTGATCGGGGCGAAAAATTTACATATTACAAATCAATTCCGTCTTTTACCGAATATTTGCTCGTTGCGGTAAATCGCCCGCACGTCACGCAGTTTATTAAACAAAATGAAAACGAGTGGATTCAGCGCGAGGCGACCGACTTAAACGATAAATTGCTTTTGCCGTCTTTTGAAGTTGAAATTATGCTTTCGGAAATTTATCTGGATGTCGAATTTCCCGAACCGTCGAAGAATTTATTTTTGGTTGACCGCTAAAAAGCGAATTTATTTGAGTATTTAAAATTAGAAAAAGTCTGACGCGCTCTCCCCTTCACATCAGACTTTCTCAAAATGGTCGCGGAATTTTGTCGCCAACGACCAAACTTATAAAATTTTCAAAACTTTTTTAATAATCCCGCACCGGCAAAGTCACGGATTTTTTTAACTCGATCTCAAATTCTTCGTCGGATTTTATCCGCACGTTTTTTCCTTTTCGTAAAAGGGCGATGCCTGTTCCCGCGCCCGCGCCGATTCCTGAGCCAATCAATGCGCCGTTTTCCGTTTTGGAAACTGCCCCGAAAATCACGCCGACCGCCGCGCCGCCGATGATCGTCAAAATATTGCTCTTGCGAATTGATTCGGCTTTTAATTCATTAACCAAATCGCCCTCGATTGAGCGTTTTATTCCGTCGGCGAAAAACAAAGTTTCAAATACGACTTCCATTTTCCCGCTTTGTCCGCCGGATGCAGAGCGTTCGACTTTTGTGACGCGACCTTCGATTATCGTCCCGGTCGGCAGCACAATCGTTTCGCGCACGACGACGGGTTTCGCAATTCTCGTAATAAAAGTGTCGCCCGCGCTGGAAACCTTTGAATTAATTTCCGTTTCCATTCGCAAACTAATCTTTGTCCCGGACTGAAGCTGATAAATGGAATCCTGAGCTTTAATTGTTAAAGAACCTGCAAAAAGCAATAAAATTAAAGCGAAGATTTTGGTCTTTTCTTGCCAAAAGTTCATACGACCTCCATCTTCGCGGATTTTCAAACGACATCCGCGAAGCTAAGTGGCAACGATTGTGCCAGTAATTGTGTAATTTTAAAAACTGTTGAAAACAAAACGGTTTCACGCATTTTACACGGAGAGGTCAAAAAATGTCCATAGAATTTATGACAATATCGTTTACGCTTGCACGATATAGGTTAGTTGCTATTCCAGATTCCAGATTCCAGATTCCAAATTTCAAATGCAGGATTAAAACTTTCTGAATCTGGAATCTGGAATCTGGAATCTGGAATTTTACTGTAGGATTGGATGACTGCCGCCCTGACTGTGATCGGCTGTTTGATTATAGAGTCGGCGATTGTTGTGATAAAGAACGAGATGTTCGCCTTCATAGCGCACAACATTGGAAACACGCTCGAAATTTTTCGTGTGTTCGGCGATTACGAAAGCGCACGGACTGAGAGCGACTACCAATCCCGCCGCGTAAATATAACCGCCCTGATCGTAAACGCTGCCCGCATACTGCGCTGCGCCGATGGCAATGTCCGGCGAATATTGACGCTGGCTGTCCTGCGTTCGGTCGGCTTTAGCAATAAAAATAGTGTAATCGGAAAAGTTCAAGCGTCGTCTATAGTCATTCTTTTCAGCAATCACAAAAAGATTTTCCAATCCGGTATCAATCGCATTCAACATTTTAGCGGACGGACGATTAACGGCGTATATCCGCGCACCTTTCGGACTCGTCAGCAAAAAAGGAAATTTATCATTCGTATATTTCTCCGCTTCATTAATAACTTTGCGATTTTGTCCGGCAGCCGACTGCGAAAGACAAATCATAAAAATAAAGGCGACTATCAATAAACTTTTTATAATTTTCATACAAATACCTCAATTTGCGAAACAGCAAGCATTATGCCAAAAAGAAAAAGCCCTGAAATTAATCAAAGGCTTTTTCGACAACATAAATTAAAAATTTAAGTGGTGCTTGAGGCGGGAATCGAACCCGCACACCCCGAAGGATACAGGATTTTCTTACCAACTACGGCTTTCGCCGCTTACTTATAAAAAGTAATTTGTGGTCTGGACTTTATCTTCACCTTTTACTATTTTCGTAGCAGTCAGGCGGGAACCGTCAAGTCTCTACACTTTTTTGAATTTCTATGAAACTTAAAAAATATACTGAAATGCAACTAAGAAGCGCAGTAGAAAAATCGTTTTCTTATGCTCAAACATTAAAAGCACTTAATTTAGTTCCATGTGGTGGGAATTATCTTGTATTAAAAAAAGCGATTACTTATTTTAAGTTAAATGTTTCCCATTTTACCTTTCAACTTTGGAATAAAGGCAAAGAAATTGGAGCAAGAGTTCCTATCGAAAAATACTTAAATAATGAAATTAGTATTTCTTCAAATAAATTAAAGAAACGGTTAATTAAAGAAAATATTTTATCCTCAAAATGTTCAAGTTGTAATCTGATAGAATGGCTCAAAAAACCAATTCCGCTCGAACTTGATCATATTGATGGAAATCCTTTAGATAATCGTTTAGAAAATCTGAAACTGCTCTGTCCGAATTGCCATGCTTTTACACCAACCTATCGAGGCAAAAACAAAAAATCCAAACTTAGCTCGGTATTGCCATATTAAAGGTTTCACCGAATTTGATTCCATTCATACGGAAGATTTCGCTTCCGATGCTCAAACATCTAAGTCCTGTGCGTCTACCTATTCCGCCACCCAAGCACGATTTAGAGATTACCACGACTTAAATTCAAGTTCAAAGCCGAACGACAAAAGTTAAAATGATAAAACGCCGGATAATTGTGATATTATTGGCGAAAAAGTTTGAGCCTTAAATTAATGGAACAATCAGCCTGGATTTTGTGGATTTTGTTGGGAGTTATTTTTATCATCGCCGAGATTTTTACGCTCGGATTCGTTTTATTATGGTTCGGCATCGGCGCGTTGGCGGCGGCACTCGCGGGATTTCTCGGTTTCGGAATGATTATTCAGTTCGTTGTTTTCGCGGCAGTTTCAACCGTTCTGACGGTGATGTCGAGAACTATTCTCGGCAGTTATTTTTCTCAAACGGACGAAAATGCGTATAAAACCGGCATTGATTCGCTCCCCGGTCAAATTGGGACGGTTACTTCTGCAAGTAAAGGAGCTTTACAGGAAGGCGCAGTCAAAGTTTACGGTTCGATTTGGACTGCGTTTCCGATTGACAGCGAAAATAATTTGATTGAAGGCGAAAAAGTCGAAGTCGTCAGCGTGAAAGGCTCTTCGATTTACGTCCGCCGGGCTGAAAGAGAATTGCCCGAATGGAGGCAGGAAGATTAATGACAATTACGAATTTCAAATTACAAATGCAAGAAAAAGTTTTCTCTTAATTCGTAGTTTGAAATTCGTAATAGCTTAAAGAGTTTCGCCGAGGTTCTGGTCTGCCGTATCGTGAATATCGCCGAGGTTTAAAAGTTCGAGTTTTACGTCGTCGCCGTTCGGTTCGGGGAGATTGTCGTCTGAAAGTCGGGCGATGATGACGGTAATATTGTCTTCGCCGCCGCGTTCATTGGCTTCTTTGACGAGTTCGGCGCAAGCCATCTCCAAACGGTCAATATTTTCAAGCACGATTCGCTGCATACTCGCGCCCGTCACTTTATTGGATAAACCGTCGCTGCACAACAGCAGAATATCTCCGCGTCG
>JALYQJ010000095.1 GCA_030855875.1 Acidobacteriota bacterium | reverse complement strand
CGAAACGTCTCACTTTGAAAGACGCTCCGACGCTGACAAAAATTCCGGTGATGCCTATTTCTTACGGCGATGCTTTACCGCTTTTGAGAAATTTGGGCGGCGCGGTTGTGCCGCAAAATTGGCGCGGCGCGTTGCCGATAACTTATCATCTCGGCGGCGTAAATAATCTTAAAGTTCGCTTCAAACTCGCATTCAACTGGGACATCAAGCCGATTTACAATGTTATCGCTAAAATGAACGGCGCGGAACGCCCGGACGAGTGGATTATTCGCGGCAATCATCACGATGCGTGGGTGAACGGCGCGGACGACCCGATTTCGGGTTTAGTCGCTTTGCTGGAAGAAGCGCGGGCAGCCGGCGAGTTGGCAAAAACCGGATGGAAGCCCAAACGAACGATTGTTTACGCGGCTTGGGACGGCGAAGAGCCGGGACTTTTAGGCTCGACCGAATGGGCGGAAACACACGCTGAAATGCTCAAAAACAAAGCCGCCGTTTATATCAACAGCGACTCGAACGGACGCGGATTTCTCGGCATCGGCGGTTCGCACACACTCGAAAAATTTATCAACGAAGTCGGGCGCGATATTCCCGACCCGCAAACGAAAATGACGGTTTGGGAACGCTCTCGCGCCCGGCAAATCGTTAGCGGTTCACCGGCGATTCGGAAGGAAACAATGGAGAGAAATGATTTGCGTATCGCCGCGCTCGGTTCCGGTTCGGATTACACGCCGTTTCTGCAGCATCTCGGCATTGCGAGTTTGAATATCGGTTTCGGCGGCGAAGACGGCGGTGGTTCGTATCATTCGATTTATGATTCGTTCGACCATTTCACTCGCTTCGGCGATCCGAATTTCGATTACGGAATCGCGCTCGCCAAAGTTTGCGGACACGCGACTCTGCGATTAGCAAACGCAGATGTTTTGCCGTTTGAATTTACGAATTTCGCCGATACGGTCGGCGGTTATGTCCGCGAAGTTACGGCTTTGACCGACGCGATGCGCGAAGAAACCAAAATGATGAATCAGATGCTTTCGAGCGGGATGATTGTCGGAGCGCAAGACCCGACCGAAAAATTCGTCGCGCCGAAAGCGAAGGAAAACGTGCCATTTCTGAACTTCGCGCCGCTGCAAAACGCTCTGGCAAAATTGCAGGAAAGCTCGAAAAACTACCAAGCGGCGACAAAAAATAAGCAAATCCCGCCTTCCGCGCAAAAATCTCTCGACGAAATTCTTTATAAAACCGAACGAACTTTAACGCGTGATGAAGGTTTACCGCGCCGCGATTGGTTCAAACATCAAATTTACGCGCCCGGATTTTACACCGGCTACGGCGTGAAAACTCTGCCGTCGGTACGCGAAGCAATCGAACAGAGAGATTGGAAGGAAGCGCAGGAACAAATCTCGATTGTGGCGAAAACGATTGAAAATTTTGCTGCTCAGATTGATAAAGCATCAAATTTAATGCAATAAAACAAATTCTGCATTCTGCATTCTAAATTCATAATTATTTTTGTTAAAAAATTTATATTCGAGATAATTTAAAATGCAGAATGCAGAATTTAGAATTTAAAAAGTAATTTATGATGAAGGAAAATCCCGTTTTAGAAAAATCATTCGCTTTCGCCTTACGAATTATTAAACTTAATCGCTATCTAATTGAAGAAAAGAAAGAATATGTTTTGAGCAAGGAACTTCTCGTTTCCGGCACACACATTGGCAAACACATTAAAGAAGCCGTCAACGCCGAATCGAAAACTGTTTTCATCGCCGAAATGGGATTCGCCCGCCGTAAAGTATCGGAAACTGAATACTGGCTGCAGCTTTTACTGCAAGCCGCATTTATCAGCGAAAAAGCATTTGATTCGATGGAAACCGACCGCCTGGAAATTTTCAAACTGCTGACTTCTATCGTCAAAACTTCCAAAGAAAATGAATGAACTTACGACTGCTGAAGAAAATTCGATTTTAACAATTACTCTCAATCGTCCCGAAAAGCGCAACGCTTTGAACGACCGTTTAATCAATTCGCTGAAAGACGTTTTGCGTGAAGCAGATAAAAACGAGCGATTACGGGCGATTGTAATTAGGGGCGCGGGAAAAGATTTTTGTTCGGGCGCGGATTTGTCGGCGTTACGGAAAATTGCCGAGAGCGACGTAATGGAAAATTTGGCGGACGCGGGAAATCTGCTGGAGTTATTTTCTTTAATAAGAAAGATAAAAATTCCGGTCATCGCGGCGGTTCACGGGCGGGCGCTCGCGGGCGGCTGCGGTTTGGCGACGGCTTGCGATTTGGTTTTGGCGACAAAATCGGCGCGGTTCGGTTACCCGGAAGTGAAAATCGGTTTTGTCGCGGCGATGGTGATGGCGATTCTGCGCCGCAATCTTTCGGAAAAACG
>JALYQJ010000077.1 GCA_030855875.1 Acidobacteriota bacterium | reverse complement strand
GTTCGAGTTCGGTGAGAAATGCTTTGCCGTCTTTTAAGATTAGACGCAGTTTATCGAGTTCTTCGGAAAATCCTTGTTTGATAATTCCGACCTGCTCGGCATACCGCGACGGAAGTTCTTCGGAAATCGAAAATTCGATAAGACTTGCGGTTTTAAGACAATCCGGCAGATGAGCTAATAACTGCCCGAAACGAATCGTATCTTTTTGCAGAATTCGTTTCAGATTCGGTATTATTTCCAGACTTTTACCGAAAGCTCGAAGCTCGTAAGCTGAAATATAATTGGCTCTGGCGCGGCTCGAAAGCCTTTCCAAATCTTTAATTTTCGTCAAATCCTCGCGCAAAAGTTCGCGCTCTTTCGCGTTTTCCTTAAACCAACTTAAATGTTCCTGTCGGCGATAAATCTCGGCGGCATCGAGCAGAGGCTGGCGCAGCCAACGCCGCAAAAGACGACTTCCCATCGGCGTTTTCGTTCGGTCAATTACCGACAAAAGACTCGTGCCGGATTCGCTTTCAAATATTTCCAAACTTCGCAGAGTGTTCGCGTCGAGCAGCATAAACTCGCGGAAATCATAACTCGTCAAACGGGTTAACTGCTCGGCAGCATTAAATTGATTTTGGCGTAGATAAAAAATAATCGCGCCCGCCGCCGAAACCGCGAGCGGCGAATCGTCCAAACCGAACGGCTTTAAAGTCGCCGCGCTAAAATGTTTGAGCAGAGTTTTTCTTGCGTTTTCAAAGGAAAAAACTTCTTCGCTCAGTCTGGTGACAAATTGCGGCAAATCGCGGTTGCTGAATTCGGTTTGTGTTTCGGTAATAATTATTTCGGCTGGCGAAAGCCGCGTCAGTTCAGTGAGCGCGTCTTTGTTGTCAATTTCGGTCGCCGCGAAATCGCCGGTTGTGATGTCGGCGTAAGCGATTCCGGCGCGGCTGCCGTCGCTGACGAAAGCGGCTAAATAATTATTGGTTTTGCTGTCTAAAAGCTGTGGTTCGATAATGGTTCCGGCGGTCACGACGCGGACGACATCGCGCTGAATCAGTTTTTTCCCGTCCGACCTTTTTATCGCCGCGCTCGAAGTTTGTTCGCAGATTGCGACACGATGACCGCGCGAAATCAGAGTCGCCAGATGACGTTCGAGAACGTAGTGCGGAATTCCGGCGAGCGGAACGCGCATTCCTTTTCCCATCGGTTTTGAAGTCAGCGAAATATCCAATTCACGCGATAAAAGATGAGCGTCATTATCGAACGCTTCGTAAAAATCGCCGAGACGAAAAAGCAAAATCGCGTCCTGATGTTTGGCTTTGATTTCCAGATATTGCCGACGAATCGGCGTTTCGTCGTTCATATTTAACCGCGCGAGCGTTCAAGCAAAGTCATCGTTAAAACTGCAAGTAAAACTCTCGTTTCTTCATCATCGGAAATTTGCATTTTTTGCTCTATCTCAAACTTTCCTTCAAAAAATGCCGGTTGTTTTTGCATTCGCGCCACCGGAGTTCCGTCCATTTTTGAAACGATATAAGCCGGATTAAATAAATATCCGGTGAACATTCCGATAATCGGAATTTCGCCGACCAGTGCGTCAATGACTTTGATCCACGCGCTTTCTTCGTGAATTTGCAAAACTTGATTATTGCTGCCGTCGTAAACTTCGTAATTCGCCTTCCAAATCGAACGCATTCCCTGACGTTTTATCGCGCCGAGAAAGTTACCGCGATTATCCGTAAAATTATATTTTGCGGAAAAATCCAAAACGCGGTCGGCTTTGATGTTAAAAAGATGCTGCGTTTGCTGTTCGTCGGCGTAAACATTGATGTCTTCTTTTAATTTCAGAAGTTTTTGTTTGACGTAACCGATCAGATTTCCGCCCGAATCGCGGATGTAAATCTGACTTGCGAGAGCCAATAATTTGAAACTCAAACTAACCGGATAATTCATTTTGTAGTCCTTTTATTTGAAAATGGTTAAATCAATTTCATTTTACACCATAAAATGCGATAAAAGTTTCTCAAAATCATTTTTAACGCAAAGGCGCAAAGGCACAAAGTTTATAAGGTGAAAAAGGCAGATAAAAATATCTTAGCGTCTTAGCGGCTTTGCGTTAAAAAATAATTCGGTCAAGTGAAAAAGTTCTGTAAAACTTTAAGCCTTCAAAAATTTAGGCAAATAATCCGAAATTGAATGTAGATTTTCGTGAATCTTTCGCATTTCGACAAAGCTGAGAATCGTTACTTCCGATTGAATTTCCCGAAATTCGTGACTGAGAGATTTTACCGCACGACGCGTATCGCGTTCACTCGCTAAAATCAAAAAAGGTTTTGACCGCTGCGAATCGTAAGCGCGTTTGAGTTTGGCAAAAGCCGAGTCAATATTGCCTTTGCTTTGAACTTCAAAAACGTGCGAGATGCGCGGACTTGTTTGGCTTTCGCGCCAGATTACATCGTAATATTCAACCTCTTTTTCGGCGTAAAATCCTAAACTCTCACCGATTTCAACGATCATTTTTTGAATAGTTTGATGATCTAAAGGCATTTCTGCCGTTTGAATAATCGAAAAACCGCTGGTTTCGGCTGCAACCGTGCTTTTGCCGGATTCCGTAATATGCCAGTTTCCGCGTTCGCGCCGGATAAATTTAAGTTCGTCTAAAGTTTTTCCTGCTTTCTGCACCGCGTTTCGCCATCTTCTATGCGAACCGTTTTTAATTTCTGTTATTTCCGCGTCGGATAGCGACGGGAAATATTGAATCAGGCGTAAATATAAAAATCGAACATTATCGGTTCCGCCAACTGCATTGAGTTCCTGCAAAATCGGCGTTTCCAAATTAGTTATTGAAGGTAGAGACATTTATAACGAAGTTTAAATTTTTGATTTGATTAAAATTAGCAGATTTGTTCAAAGTCAGAAAAGTTTTGATTGACGATTTCGGCTTTTAATTCGTTCAAACAGCCGGTTAAATGATCGGACAAAATACCCGAAATTTCCTGTGGTTTAAGTTTTAATTCCATTGCCGACAGTTCTATGTTTTTAAACTTAACAAAAATATCGGGTTTGTATTTGCCCAGAAACTCGTAACGCATCGCTAAACAGACAATCGAACATTTCTCAAAACTTTTTATAATTCTCGCCAAACCGTTATAAAATCGCAAAGGTCGGACATCGTTTGGTAAAATTTCGCCTTGCGGAAAAACCCAAAGCGATCTTTTCGGGTTTTTTCGTAAAGTTTGAATTGCGTAATTTATGCTTTTCAATGCTTCACGATTATTTTCGCGGACAACCGAAAATGCTCCCAATTTACGAAAAAACCACAGCTTCTTCAGCTGTTTTTCTTCCATCATTATAAAACTATCGAGCGCGGCGCGGCGCGAAATCTGAAATGCCGTCAAGCCGTCCCACCAACTCGAATGGTTGGCGTAAATTACTAAAGGCGTGTTTTCAGGGTTGTTCTCCAAAAAATGCAGACCAGACATTTGCAGGGAACTGAACCGCCGTTTGAATAAATTGCGATTGTAAACGGCGAAAATCTTTTCGAGCCATAAATTTTTATCGGCTGTCAACATAAATACGCCTGACGCGGCGGTCTATTCCGCACGTAATTTCATAAGAGATCGTTCCGGTTTTTGCAGCCAAATCTTCGGCGGAAACCTTGGTGCCGCTTTGTTCGCCGATCAAAATCACTTTATCATCGAGCTGAACACCGGGAACGTCAGTAACATCAATTATCGTCCAATCCATCGAAATTCTGCCGACGACCGGAACGAAAACGCCTTTGACGATCACTTGTCCGCAATTGGAAAGTTTTCGCGTGTAACCGTCCTGATAACCGATTGGAATCGTGGCAATCAAAGAATTTCTTTCAGTCACAAAAGTTCGGCTGTAACCCAAACTTTCGCCTTTCGGAACCGTTTTCAAATTCGTAATTCTGGAATAAAGCGACATCACCGGCTCTAATTCGGGTTTTTTAATTTCCTTCGGCAAAACATCGCCCCCCAATCCATATAAAACTCCGCCGAGTCGCACCATATTTCCTCTCGCATTTTCGTGAGCGACCGCACCCGGCGAATTTGCCAAATCGTTGTAAACAGGACTGAAACCCTTTTCTTTAAGAATATTTAAAGCTGCATAAAACCGTCTGATTTGTTCGTTTGTAAAGTCATTTTCCGACAAATTATCCGCCGCCGCGAAATGCGTCATTAAACCTTCAACTCGCAAATTTGTTAATTCGGTTAATTTACCGGCGAAATCTGCAAATTCATCGTGGCGAACTCCGATTCTGCCCATTCCGGTATCTACTTTGATATGAATATTAGCGATTGTTCCACGTTCTCTTGCAAGCGAATTATAAATGCGGGCTTTTTCGATTTGGGAAATTACGGGCGTTAAATTGTAATTGAGCAGATATTTTTCCTGACCGTTCCAAAATCCGCCGAGACATAAAATCAATTTTCTGATTCCTGCTTTTCGAAGCGCGATTCCTTCTTCCGGCAAAGCTACGCCGAACCAATCAACTCCTTCTTCTTCCAATAATTTGGCACATTCGATTGCGCCGTGTCCGTATGCGTCGGCTTTGACGACCGCCATATACTTGTAATTTTTGCCGACAAAATTCTTTACCGACTTTAAATTGAAAGCCAGATTGTCAAGATTTATTTCCGTCCAAGTCGGGCGTTGTAATTCGGATTCTGACATTTATAAAACTTAAATTTTCGACAGCTTTTATTAATCTTACTTTTAATTTTGTCAGATAATTTTTTAATCGGGAAATCGGTTTTATCGTTTGGCGACTTTGCCTTCAATTTGCTCGATTTGCGTTTCCATTTTGGGAATATACGCGGAATGATATTCGCCTAAGTTACCGTCAGCTTTTAATTTTTTGAGAGCTTCCACCGCGCCGCGAAGATTTTCGACGGCTTTGTTTCTTAGCTCCGGCTGATTTCTTTTTTCGGCGAGCGCGTCATAGCTTTTAGCCATCCCTTGTAAAATAAAAGCTGAAACCGTCTGCGCCATAATATCTTTCGGATTGATTTCCAAAACTTTTCGGAATTCTTCTTTTGCCGTTTGGTAACATTCCAAAGCCCGGTCGTAATCTTTCAAAGTCAGATAAGTGTCGCCAAGCCCGTAACGAGTATTGGCGATGTCGTAAAGAATCCCCGCGTTGTTCTGGTCAATCGCGTCGAGTTCCTGAAAAAGTTTAAGGGAAACAATAAATTTTTCCACCGAATCTTGGCTTCTGCCCATAAAATCCAAAATAGCTCCGATTTTTTTATTGGCAATTGCCACATCGCGCTTTGCCTGAGCATTTTGCGCGTCTGCTTTGTGTGAGTTTTGCGCTATTTCCAGAGCTTTGGTGTGGGCGGCAAGGCTCTTTTCATAATCCTCAAAACCTTCGTAATTCGCAGCTCTGTTTTGGTAAGCCAGCATCAGGGTTCGGGCAAGCGTCGGGTTATTCGGATTCTTAACGTGCAGCGGCAGCAGCATATCCAAACCTTTTTGAATTTCAATTCCTGCCCTTTCGTATTCGCCGTCCCAATCGAGCGACTCGCCGCGAATCACAAACATATACGCATACCATTCGGCAATCAGGGCATCGTCGGGTTTTTCCCGGTGAAGCTGTTCGTAAATGGCGGCGGCGCGGTCGTAAAATTCGAGAGCTTTTTTAAATTGATTTTCGTAATATCCGATTATGCCGCGAGCCTTGAGAAGTCTGGCTAAATTTGCGCGGGCTTCGTAATCCTGCGGCTGGCGGGCGAGAATTTTTTCGCGCAGCACCAACGCCTCGTCGTAATTTACTTCGCCTTGCGAATAATCGCCGCTTTTCGATTGAATATCCGCGTATTTTTCCAGGTTATAAGCTAAATCGCTTTGCGCCGCAAGACTGTCCGGCTCGCTCGCCAGCAATCTCCGGCGAATCGCCTGCGCTTTTTCATAACTTTGCACCGCGCCTTTGACATCGCCGGTGTTCGGGTTAAAAGGATTGCCCTGCACGTCGCCGACTTTTTCGTAAGCCTTGGCGAGTTCGCTCTGCAACTGCAAATCGTCGGCGGATTCCTGCGACAAATTATCGAGATATTCCAGTGCGCGGGTAACAAGCAGTTGACGCGCAGACATCGAACCGGGAAGATTTTCGATTTTCGGACTGAATTCAAAAAGAAAAGAATTTGCTAAAACTCTGACATCATTAAAACGCTTTTCGGCTCGCGCTCGTTCGGCTTGCGCGATTCGGGCTTGCCAGAGCGTGGCGATTACGCCGCCGAAAATTGCCAGCAAAACCAAAGCTCCCGCAGCGACCGAATAGTTGTTTCGCTTAATAAATTTTTCCGCGCGATAGGAAAACTTATCGGGACGCGCCGCGACCGGCAAACCGTCCAAATGTCTTTTAATATCTTCCGAAAAGTTTTCGGCTGACAAATACCGGCGTTCAGGTTCTTTTTTCAGAGCCTTCAAAACGATATTGTCCAAATCTCCCCGCAGACTGTTTGAATTTAGCTTGACCGCCGGCGAAAGCGTATGACGGAATTTATTCGGTTGGGTTTGTAGACCGAAACTTTGAACAATGGTTGAGTAATTGGATTTATGATTATCTTTTTCTTCATTTACTTCTTCACTTTTTACTTCGGTTTTCGCATTGGTTATGATTTTGAAGGATTCTGAAATTGTATCAATCAATGCCGACGGCGGCGGCGGATCGCTTTCAATAACCGCGTGATAAATTTCTCTCAGATTGCCTTCGTGCATTTCAAACGGACGGTGTCCGCTCAATATCTCGTATAAAATCACGCCCAGACTGTAAATATCGGTTGCGGTCGTCACGCTTTCACTTCGCAGTTGTTCGGGCGAGGCGTAATTAGGAGTCAGTGCGCCGAGTCTTGTTATTGTAAGGGATTTTGCGTTTCCTTCATCGGTCGAAAGTATTTTGGAAATACCGAAATCAAGCAGTTTCGGCGTTCCGTCTTTGGTAATTAAAATATTCGAGGGTTTTAAATCGCGGTGAACAATCAGATTTCGATGGGCGTAAGCAACCGCCGCGCAAACCTTTCGGAAAAGTTCGAGCCGTTCGGTTAAATCCAAATCATTTCGGCTGCAATAATCGTCAATCAGTCTGCCTTCGACGTATTCCATCACCAGATACGGAATTTTATCGTCAGTTGTTCCGGCATCGAGCAAACGAGCGATATTCGGATGTTCCAAAGATGCGAGTATTTCGCGCTCACGGCGAAAACGTCGGCGCAAAACGCTCGTATTCATTTCCCGTTTCAGTAATTTCAGCGCGACTTGTTGTTCAAATTTTCCGTCGCTTCGCCGGGCGAGATAGACAACGCCCATTCCGCCGTAGCCGATTTCCCGAACTATTTCGTAAACACCGAATCTTTGTCCGATTGAAACATTTTTTGCCGCTTCATCTTCATCGAAAAAATCTTTTGAAAATTCGACCGCCGACAAACGCATCAAATCTTCGGATTCTTCCTCAAACGCGAGAAGCGATTCGACTTCCGCACGGATTTCAATATTAACGCCTGAATTATCAAAAAATCTTGCTCGCTCCGAATCATCGAGCGGCAAAACTTCCTGTAATAATTCCTTTACTTTTTTCCAATTTCCCGTTTGCATAATTAAAGTTACCTTCAAAGTCTTGCTTGTTTATGCGTAATCAGACGGTAAAGTCAGCCAAAATAATTGTGAAATTTTATTGAGATTTTATTTTTGATTTAATTCGCGGTAAAGCCAGAGCCGCGCCGACTGCCATTCGCGCCCGACGGTTCTTTCCGAAACGTCTAACGCTTCAGCGATTTCCTGATTGTTCATTCCGCCGAAAAATTTCATCTCGACCAGTTTCGCTTGCTGCACGTCAAATTTTTCGAGACGTTCGAGAACTTCATTTAAAACAAGAATCGAACCGGCGCGTTCTTCAACCGGAATCTGCACGTCGTCAATCGAAAAATGAATCGCCTGACTGCCGCGTTTTGCCGCCGTGTGAGAGCGGGCGTGGTCAACTAAAATCTGCCGCATCATTCTTGAAGCAAAACCGTAAAAATGGCTTCTGTTTTTCCAATCAACTCCAGATTGTTCGCTCAACTTCAAAAATGCTTCGTGAACCAACGCCGTCGGCTGTAAGGTGTGATTCGAGCGTTCCTTCGACATCAGAAAACGCGCCTGTCTTTTTAGCTCGTCATAGACATACGGCAGAAGCTGTTCTTTAGCTTCTTCGTTGCCGTTATTCCAATCCTGCAAAATTTGCGTGATTTCGGGAGTTTGGTTCTCGCTCATAGAAAGTTTATGTGTAGTGATTTACCCCGCATTGTAGCTTATTTTTCGGTGAAAAGAAATCTTTTAAAAAATTTGGCTGACTTTTCAAACTTTTTACGCATATACAATCAGAGGCGCAAATTAAACAAACAGACAGCCTCAAAAATAATCGTTCGGTATATTTATTTCCGAACTTATTCTGATTTGGGAGGATTCACATCTTTTTAAGGTTTTACTTTAAGCGTCGGCAAATCAACACTTCAAGTAAATCCTAAAGCGGAATGTTGCCGTGTTTCTTCGGTGGATTGCTGTCGCGTTTGTTTTGCAGAAGCGATAAAGCGCGAATCAGTTTCGGTCTCGTCTGCGCCGGTTCGATCACTTCGTCAATATAGCCGCGTTCAGCCGCGATGTATGGATTTGCAAATTTTTCTTGAAATTCGGATACCTTCGACTTTCGATAATCTTCGGCATTTTCCGCCTCTGAAATTTCTTTGCGATATAAAACTCCAACCGCTCCTTCGGCACCCATCACGGCGATTTCTGCCGACGGGTATGCGAAATTTATGTCCGTTCTGATGTGTTTTGAAGCCATCACACAGTATGCGCCGCCGTAAGCCTTGCGCGTGATAACGGTAATTTTTGGAACGGTCGCTTCGGCAAACGCATAAAGAAGTTTCGCGCCGTGACGGATGATGCCGAAATGTTCCTGATTAACGCCGGGCAAAAATCCAGGAACATCTTCAAAAGTGATGAGCGGAATATTAAAGCAATCGCAAAAACGCACGAAACGCGCCGCTTTGACCGAAGCGTCAATGTCTAAAACTCCGGCTAAAAACGCGGGCTGATTTGCCACAATTCCGACCGAAAATCCGCCGAGTCGGGCGAAACCGACGACTATATTCGGCGCGTAGTGTTCCTGCACTTCAAAAAAATAATTTTCGTCCGTCACGTTGTGAATAATATCGCGGATGTCATACGGCTGGCTCGAAGATTCGGGAACCATTGAATTTAGCTTTTCATCGGCGCGGTTTGAAGCGTCGCTCGTTGCGACAAACGGCGGCTTTTCCATATTGTTCGATGGCAAGAACGAAAGCAATTCACGGGTTATTTGCAAAGCGTGTTCGTCGGAATCAGCCGCGAAATGTGCCACGCCGGATTTTGCATTATGCGTCATCGCGCCGCCTAATTCTTCTTTTGTAACTTCTTCGTGCGTCACAGTTTTAATTACGTCCGGTCCGGTGATGAACATATACGACGAGTCTTTAACCATCACGTTAAAATCCGTAATCGCCGGTGAATAAACCGCGCCGCCCGCGCACGGACCTAAAATACAGCTAATTTGCGGAACAACGCCGCTTGCTAATGTGTTGCGAAGAAAAATATCGGCATAACCGCCGAGCGAAACAACTCCTTCCTGAATTCTTGCGCCGCCGGAATCGTTTAATCCGATAATCGGCGAGCCGGTTTTCATCGCCAAATCCATCACTTTGACGATTTTTTGCGCGTGAGTTTCGCTCAAAGAACCGCCGAATACTGTAAAATCCTGCGCGAAAACAAAAACTTCGCGCCCATCAACCAATCCGTGTCCGGTCAAAACGCCGTCGCCCAAATATTTTTGATTTTCCAGACCGAAATCGGTCGAACGATGAACAACGAATTTGTCGAATTCTTCAAACGAATTTTCGTCGAGGAAAAATTCGATGCGTTCGCGGGCGGTCATTTTACCGGCTTGTTTTTGTTTTTCAAGCCGCGCTGCGCCGCCGCCCGCTTCGGCTAAACGTGATTTTTCCTGCAAAAGCTGCAATTTGTTCAAAGTTTGAAGTTCTGGCTGCATATTCGATTAGTTTAGAGCGTTTGCCGGAATTTGCAAATTTACGAGCGTTTCGATAATTCTACAAACCGTAAAGCTCCTTATTGATTTCTGGAAAAATTTTCTGGCGGACGCTTTTGACGAATGTTTCCAATTGTCTGAGTTCGGAGCTTGTTTCCGACAGAGTGTTTTGAATTTCCGAGAGCAGATTTTTTAAATTAGCCTGTTCGGAACTCAAAAAACGGCGGCGGTTCTCGCGTGACAATTCGGCATTGGTCGTTCCTTCAAACGCGATGCTGCGATTGATTTTTTCTTCACGCAGATCATCTTCAATTTTTGCAAGTGTTGTTTTGACCGAAGTTTGTTTTTCGACCAAATCAATTCGCAAATTTTGCAAAATCGCCAAACGCTGTTCGGCGCGGTTCAATATTTCAAACGCCAGCAACAGCTTTTGTTGTTTTTCGGAAAGCTGTAAACCCTGATTGGAAGAAAAAATATCAAAAAATTCCTTGAATCTTTTATTTAAGGTTTGAACCGATTTGCTGATTTTGGATAAATCGTTGGAAATGTTGACAACCGGATCGGACGAAACAGCGGTTGCCTGATTTTCGGCGGCGGGCAGTTGTTTTTGTTGAGCGTGAACCGAAGCCAAAGAAAACAATATCGTCAGACCGAGAACAATAAATTTGCATTTCATTTTTTAATCTCCTATTTGAAGGTCTTTTGTCTTACGTTGAATTGCCGATAAGCCGGTCATATTTCTTATTCTATTCAGTTTAACGGAAAATCAGAGTTGTGCAACTTTTTCGCTTTCCGTCTGACATTTTTTCAAAACGAACGAGAAAATGCTAAAAATAATGTGAACTGAAAAAAGAATATGTTTCAAAAAATCATCAGCCGCGATAATCAAAAGCTGAAATACGCCCGGAAGGTGCGCGACGGTAAAATTAAAGATGCAGTCTATGTCGAAGGCAGAAGACACAGCGGGGAAGTTTTGCGCTCGAATTTGACCGTTCACGAATGTTTTTTTGTTGAGGGTTTTAAGGAAAATACGTCCGGCAGCGAATTGATAAAAGCTATTTCAGAGACGGGCGTAAATATTTCGGAGGTCGAAAACCCGATCTTTCAAACGATTGCCGACACGAAAACATCACAGGGCATAATTCTGATTGTCGAAAAACCACTTACTTCAAAAGAGAATTTTGAAGTAAAATTCGATGAATTCAAAAATAATTTTCCGGTTGTGCTTTTTCTTTCGGAAATCAATAATCCCGCAAATCTTGGAGCCATTCTCCGAACTGTCGAAGCGGTCGGCGCAAATCACGTCATAATCTCCGAGAATTCGGCGGACGCTTTTTCGCCGAAAGCCGGACGTTCGGCGATGGGCGCGAATTTGAGATTAAACATCCGGGAAAACGCCGGATTGCCTGAAGTTATAATTTGGGCAAAAGAAAAAAATCTGGTCACGACTGCCGCCGATGTTAGTGCAAAGAATGATTACACGCAAATTGATTGGAATATTCCGAGGCTTCTATTTTTCGGTTCTGAAGCGCACGGTTTGAGCGGCGATGTTTTGGAAATGATCGAACAAACGATTTACATTCCGATGGAAAACGGTGTCGAAAGTTTAAATTTAGCGGTTTCTTGCGGAATTATTTTGTTTGAAGCAAAACGTCAAATTAGTGATTTTGTTATTTCTTAATATTAATTTCTTTAGCCGGAGCGCGGACATCCTTGTCCGCCATATCGCCGAAAGGCGATGAAAAGACGTTTGATTTATTCAATATTGAATCTGATCGAGGCGTTTATTCGCGCTTTCGCGCTCAATGCGGACAAGGATGTCCGCGCTCCGACCGGAGACAATTTTGATAATCCTATCTGTTAGAAAAATTGTTTGAATTTGAAATGTTTGAATTATTCGCGTTTGCCGGATTTTCCGTCGAACTGATTTCCAACATATCCTTTTCAAATGCTTTTTGGGCAAACGGATCGTTGATGATTGCCAGAGCCATCGCAATTTCGTTTGCCAGAGTTTTACTGTTGACGGAATCGGTTTGCGCCAGACGATTTTTTGATTCGGTAAATGCTTGTTTGGCTTCTGGATATTTAGCGGTTAAAAGAAATGCCCGTCCTAAGAGATAGTAATCAATTGCATCCTGCGGACTGGCACCGCTGGCGGAAATAAACTGCTGCGGATTGCGGTCAACATTTCGACGATTCTTTTCAAATTCGGAAAAGGGAATATCCGGCGATTTCATTTCAGTAATTTGCGGGACAGGCTGCACAGGCGCACTTTGTTGAAACACATAACGATAAACTCCTGCACCAATTGCGCCTCCGATTAATAGTAAAAGTAATGAACCGAGCAGCTTGCCGAGAAAACTGTTGCTGTTTTTTTCGTCAATCCGGTATTCCTTCAAATCAGTTTCAATATTCGGATTCGCATAATTAACAGCGGCTGCCGGTTCGGAAACGGGCTGAACGACGGTAACGGGATTTTCGACGTTTCGGTTTTCTAAATGCCCATTTTGAATCGGTTCGGTGGATTTAAGATCGTCTGAATTAACGAAATTTTCCTGATAAGTTTCGGCAACAACCGGAAATTTTAAGTCCTGTGTCGGAAATTCGTCAGATTCGGACGGCAGCGTAACCGCGTTTGGGCTGTTAATCGGTTCGCGCGCCGTCGCAATTGTCATTTCTTCAAAATCATCTGTTTTCCCAGAATCTCTGTAACCGTTTGCCGCGACGAAATTATTAACGACTTCCGAAGAAACTTTGACGATTACGGCAGTCAGATTATCTTCGGCTCCGCGCTCGTAGCAAACTTCTTTCATTTGTCGGCAAATTTCGTTGGGTTTTATGTTTGAAGTCAAAAAATCACGAATTTCATAATCGTCAATATGCCGCGTGATGCCGTCGGAGCATAATAAAAATGACGAATCCGGCTCGAACATAATCGTTTTCAAATCAACTTCGACGGTCGGTTCCGCACCGAGAGCGCGGCTGATGACGTTTCGGCTCGGATGATTGGCAGCCTGCGCGACGGTCATTCTTCCGGCGCGAATTTCTTCTTCGACGACCGAGTGATCCTGCGTTTCACGATATAAATTGCCGTTTCCGTCAACGCGGTAAAGCCTTGAATCGCCGACGTGACCGATGGTGGCGATATTGCCGGAGAGGTGAAGCGCGACGATTGTCGTCGCCATTGTCGAGAGTTGAGGCAAATCGTGAGACATCTGGAAAATCGCTGAATTTCCCTTTTCGATTCCCATTTTCATAACTTCTTCGGCATCGCTGCTCGTCGGCATATTGAAAAATGCTTCGCCGAGAATTTCGACCGCCATCTGCGATGCGACATCTCCGGCTTGCGCTCCGCCAACGCCGTCGGCAACGACAAAAAGACCCTGTTGTTTAAGCTCCAAAAATGAATCTTCATTTTGCGGTCTTTTTTCGCTCAAACCTTTGTCGCTGATTGCCGCCGAAGCAATTTGAAAATTGTTTTCCATTCGTTTTCCCCAAGATTTTATCGAAGTCGAATAAAGCGTTATTCTTTTATAGTTTTATTTTTACCTTTATTCCTTAGATTTGATTTGTTTGACGATTTGCCAAATCCATCTGCCGGTCAACCGCGTTGCGGTGCGAAAAAGCCAGAAGCATTCCGAGCATTACAAAACTGGTAATCAAACTGAATCCGCCGTGACTGACAAAAGGCAGCGTGATTCCGGTCATCGGCAAAGCGCGCGTGATTCCGCCCATATTGACCAACGCTTGAAAGCCGATAAAAGCCGCCAAGCCGACCGCGCAAAGTTTGCTGAACATATCGCGTGAATCGAGAGCCGTCCGAACTCCCGCATTGACAAACACAATCAGCGCAAAGGTTATCAATAAACCTCCGAAAAGTCCAAGTTCTTCGGCAAGCGCGGCGAAAATATAATCCGAATCTGCGACCGGAATAAGTTCCGGGAAACCCAAACCCAAACCGCGCCCGGTCGTTCCGCCCGAAGCCAAGCCGAATGTTGCCTGCGCCGGTTGAAACGCGAGAATATCAAACCAAGCATCAACATTTATCGTTCGCTGCAAAGCCGGTTCTTCTTCGAGCATCTGCGGCAATCCGGGATCTTTTTCGACTAACTTTTTATAATAATCGTCATAATCTTTTTTCCACCAGGCGGTTTCCGGTGTCGGCGGACTAAATCCGTCGAGCCATAGATGAAATCGCTGCTGAATGCGGTCGGGCAAAATTGTTTTGACGGGTTTCGCCAGCGTCGGCAAAAGCGGTATTTTCTCCTGAGTTTTTTCCGGCAGTGCGCCGACGACCAAAATCCCGACCAGCAGAAGAACGCTGCCGACCAGAACGATTCTTTGCGGCAGACGGCGAACGGCAATTAGAAAAAGCGTCGCGTAAACCGAACTGAAAACCATCATCTGCCCAAAATCCTTCAAAACGAAAAACGGGAAAAACGGCAGAATTGCCATAAAAACCAACGGCGCAACGTCTTTCGCACGCGGAATTCCCCAATATGTCCGCGCCAGATTTTTATACAGAATAGAAAGAATCGCCGCAAAACCGATCAAAAAGGGAATTTTTGAAGGTTCCCAAGGTGTCATATTGCCGATGGATTTACCGGCGTTCGATGTTACTGCGGCTAAAAACAGCGGAATGAGCGTCAGAATCACGATCAAAAATCCGTTTCTCTGTAAAATATCAAGAATTTTGTCGCGCCGAAGCAGAAAAAACGCGGCTAACAGCCCCAAAATACCGAGAATCGGATTAATCGTTTTGCCGGAAAACAAAACATCTGACGCATCTTCGTTAGCCGGACGCGGCGTTTCCTTTGACAAATCAACCGGCGACGGCGGCGTTGCCGGCAAGCCCATCATTTGCTTTTTTTCGGCGGAATAATTTTCCTGTATGTAGTGAAGCTGAAGCGTTTTGATTTTTTCCTGCCGCGCTTCGGCTTTATCTTTGCGCGAAGTGTATTCCGGGTCGCTGAACAATCGGTATTGAACGGTTAATCCGATGGAAAAAAGCAGAACGGCGGAAGTGTAAAGCGTCCAATTGCCCTGAAATCCGGCGAATCTTTTGAGAAAAATCGGCAGGAAAGCCAAAATCAGCAGCAGGAAAATATTTCTTCCGGCAGTCAGCGGGGAAGTTTCATAACCGCGAATCAATGCTCCGTAATGAACGGAATAATGCGAAATCGCCGTTAGCGCGACGATTAATAAAAGTATAAAAAAATGTGTGGACGTGCGGTTTTTCATTTTTATCTTTTTCTATATTTACTTTTATATTTACAAAAATTAGCGGCGTTTTTTCGACGGTTTGGCGACGGTCGGCATTTGAGTTTTCGGTTTATATTGTTCGCCGAGAAGACCGAGTTCGCGCGATTTCATAATTACGCGGGCGGCAATCGGAGCGGAAATCGTCGCGCCGTAACCGCCGCCTTCGACGACGACGGCAATTGCCAGCGTCGGTTTTTCGAGCGGCGCAACGGAAATATACCAGCTATCGGTGCGCTCATACATTTCGGGAAAAGTTCTTTCGACTGTATTGCCTTTATCATCTTTGACTTTGCGTTTAAAGGTTTTCAGCTTTCCGGTTTTTTCATCATAAACCGGCGCGAGCTTTTCAGCCGTTCCGGTTTTTCCGCCCGAACGAATTCCGGCGGCGCGAACTTCGGCGAAAACGCGCGTCGCCGTTCCGCCTCCGCCTTCGGTGACAAGTCCCATAATCTGACGAATTTCAGCGGCTTGCGATGCGGAAAGAATTTGCGAAAACATCTCCGGCGGACGGTCAAACTCGATTTTCGGCTTCATCAATTTTCCTTCTGTGTTGCCCGCCGCCGCAGCGATCAAAGCCATCTGAAAAGGTGTCATTTGTCCGGCGTAACCCTGTCCCATTCCTTCGAGCGCGAGGTCGTAAGCCGAAATTTCCTTGCCGGTGACGATTGCCGATTGTTCGGGCGCGAGTGCGCTCTTAATTTGCGGATTGCTTGCGTTCCAGATGTCGGCTAAAAATTTTGTGCTGAAAGTATCTTCGGGCGAATCAACCGCCGCAATTCCGAAAACTCCCGCAGTTTCCCGAATTCTTTCGCGCCCTAAATCAACCGCCATCTGCGCGAAATATTGATTGCTCGACGCTTCAAAAGCCTGAGCGATGTTCAAAGTCCCGCAACCGTAAGGCGGTTCGCAGCCGCCGTTTGCGTCGGTAATTGCACGGGAATTGCGGTAGGGAACAAAACCTCCGGGCGAACTCGTAAAAGTTTGATTTTGTTTTCCGGCGCGAAATGCCGAAATCATTGTGAAAAGTTTGAATGTCGAACCGGGAACATAATATTCGCGCGTTGCGCGGTTGAGCAAAGGATTGTTGCGTTTATCGCCTTCGAGTTTCAGCCAATCGTCCAGATTCTGCGCTTCGCTCAAGTTAAACGACGGGTTTGAATACATTGCCAGAACGTCGCCGGTTTGCGGATTCAAGACGACAATCGCGCCTTTTTTTCCTTCGAGCTGTTTTGCCAGAAAAGTCTGTAAATCGCGGTCAATCGTGATCCGAACGTCGCGCTGCTCGGTTTCTTTGCGTTTGATTCTGGTTAAAACTTCCCACGCTTCGGGCATCGGGTCGGCTTGCTGCCGGTAAAGCGAGCGTTCAAGTCCGGGCGTTCCGCGCTCGGTGCCGAGCAAATGTGCCATTTCCTTTTCGAGCGCAAAGGCGCGTTCGATATTTTTGTTTTCGTTGACTTTATAATAAGCCAGCGCACTGCCTAGATTTCCCGTCCGGTCGAGCATCCAGCCGCGCAGCGAAGCGGCGGTCGTCCGGCGCGTTCGCAGATCTTTGTAACTCAGAGCCTGAAATTGTTCGTTCGATTCGTCGGCGTAATAAGTCCAATAAACTTGAAATCCGAAAACCGTCAGGGCAAGTCCGGTGAAAACAATCTGCCAGATTCGCAAACTGCGGTTGGTCGTCGTCTGTGTCAATTTTTGAGAAACTTCCTTTGGCAGATTCGATTCAAAATTGAACTTCGGACGGCGGAAATTATCAAAGAATGAAACGGCGAGAAAGACGATTAAAACCGCGATCCCGATTAAATAAACGACGGTTAAACCTGCCGGCGTGCGCTCCAGAATTTGTCCGCCGAAAATTCCTTCGGGAGTCAATTTGTTCCAGTCAAATTGTAGAAAAAAATGTAAAAAGAATAAAAAATTCAACATCTTTTGAGTTTCCAAATAGATTTATCAATTCGGATAGTTTATTCAACCCTAATTTTTGTCGTATTTTGATTCAACACTTCACCGTCTGTTTCATTATCTGTTTCATTATTCGATTCGCTTTTCGACTTGAACTCAAATCCGTCAATGGTAACGGAATTTTCAACCGGCAAATTGTTTTCGACCGCTGTTTCGATTGGTTTCGGAACGTATTCAAAAGTAACGCCAACCGTTCCGAAATTAATTTTATCGTTTTTGCCGATGACGTGCGCTTTTCCGTAAGAAATACGCTCGCCGTTGATAAAAGTTCCGTTAGTCGAGCCGGTGTCGGCGATTGTCAGACTGTTTTCCGAATTCAAAAAAAGCGATGCGTGAAACTTTGAAACGCTTGTGTCTTCTATGGTTAAATCATTTTCCCGGGTTCTGCCGACACTTAAACGCTGGTTGTTTTGAAACGGAAGTTTTACTTTTTGCATTGTTCCGTTCGAGGCAAATTGAGCGATAAAAATCTCAACGCCGTTATCAATTGCAGTAGTTTGTGTTGAATATAATTCGCCCGCTTTCGCTTCGGGAAGCGTGACGTTTACTTCACCATCGCGGTCTTCGTCAGCGAATTTATCGAAACTGACGAGAAGTTTTACACCATCGGTAAAATAATCGGGTTTCACTTCTAATTTGAGCGGCGCAAAGGTGTGGTAACGGTTGTCGTTAATATGATCAACGGCGGCGGTCAGCAATTCGGCTTCAAGTTTTTTCAAAGCATTTTCCGCATCGGTCGAAAATTTATCCCACTGCATTTTCAGCTTTAAATTATGCGGAACGAATTTCCCCTTCGCGCCCAAATCCTGAACTTCCGCGTCGAGCAAATGTTTTAACTTTTCAATTAACTGACTCGTCGCAAGACTGCTCGAAGGCTTCCATTTTCGTCCCGTCAAACCGTCAAAAGTTTCTCCGAGCTTGGTAAGAAAGCCTTGTATTAACCAATCTAATGAAAAACTTTTTTTTGAGCTGGAGTTTTTTTCCGACATTTTTTGCAAAGTTAAAGTTACCCGTAACCAAATTTTTTATCATTTTAGCTGAAAACCTATTCAAAAGAAAGAATTAAGGGATATTAAAGGGGCGATTGAAAGTCTTGCGCCGGTAATGGAGCAAATCCAATGTCGGTGTTATTTTTAATATAAATGCTACATAGAACTTTCTGAATGTGAGTTTTGCGAACTTTAAATTTATAATGTCGTATTGATTTAGAGATTTCTGACCGAATTTCTTCATCAAAAACCAAATGCGAGAACTGGCACTTAAAAATACGCGGCTTGACGGACGATATACCATCAACGAGCAGCTCGGACAGGGAAGTTACGCGGAAATTTACGTTGCCCGCGACGCGCTGGCTGCGCCGCAATCGCCGCACAGTCTGGTTGTTATTAAAGCTCTCAATGTGTTTTTGCAAAACGATTTGGACTCGGATTTGGAGCGCACTCTGGTTGAAAATTTTCAAAATGAAGCACTCGCGCTTGACCGTGTGCGGCATCCGAATATTATCAGTCGTCTCGGTCACGGCACGGCGCGTGATCTGCACGGAACCGTTTTTCATTATCTTGTTTTGGAATTTCTTCCGGGCGGCGATCTGGCGCGATTTTGCCGTGAGAAAAGTTTGGGATTAGGAAAAGCGTTAAAATATCTCGAACAAGTCTGCGCCGGACTCGGACACGCGCATCAAAACGGAATCATTCACCGCGACGTAAAACCTCAGAATCTGCTTTTAACGGTAGACGAACAGACTGTAAAAATCGCGGATTTCGGCGTGGCACGTGTTACGCAGTCCGATTCGCCGATAACCAGAGTCGGAACGAATATTTACGCTCCGCCCGAACATTCGCCGATGATGACGGCAAACCACGACACGTTTACATACGCAAAATTAACACCCGCCGCCGATATTTATTCGCTGGCAAAATCGGCTTACGTTCTGACAACCTGCGAATCGCCCAGATTTTTCGCCAATCAGCCGATTACTGAACTGCCGATGACCGCTCGAAACGAACTTTGGTCGAAAGATTTGCTCGAAATCTTAAACAAAGCGACGCAATCGAATCCGGCGGAACGACATCAAACGGTCAAAGAGTTCTGGCAGGATTTAACCCAACTCAGCCGCTATCTCGAATCAGATGAAACTCTAACGCATAGCACGTCGCGGCTGAACAATACGCCGCAGCCGCACGTCGCCAAAGGTTACACGCCGATTGCGCCGCAGCTTCCGCGTTTTAACACTTCGCGCGAATTGCGTTTGAAGAATCTGCCGCCCGCGATAAAAAATCCTTCGCTCGTTATCAGATTGGACGAAAGAGAACCCTCCGGGAACGATTTGAATAAATTCGAGAAGCGATTACCGATAGAAACTCCGAGTCGGCAGCCGGATTACACAATAAATGAGCGAGCATCCGCGCCTGATATAATCGTTTTACCGTCAAAAAGAAATAATTTTGCAAAACGAACAGCGACTTTTATAATATTGCTCGGACTTTTTGCCGGATTACTGTTTGCGACGCACAATTATCTGCGCGGGAGCGGAATACTGCCGCAATTTTCCAATCCGTTTGCGGATCAGGAAGCAGTCGCTTTGACGGATGTGAATTTACGTTCTGCTCCGAGTTTAAATAATCAGCCCGTCGGTCTGGTGACTCGAAATTCACGTCTTAAAATAATCTCGACCGGCGACGGCTGGCATCAAGTCGAGATTATTGAACACGGACGAACTAAAAACGAGGATTGGGCGGATAGCGGCTGGATTAGTATTAAAACTGAATCCGGCAGAGATACTCTTAAAATTACGAGGTAAAATAAGTGAGTGTTTTAGACAAAGTTCGGCGATGGATTGACGGCGACAATGCGGAGTCGGTTTTAGAAGAAGCCGCCCGCGACGCGCAGGTCAAACCGCGCAGTAAATCGGAGGAATTTATCGTCAAAATCGCCCGCGCCGTCGAAGACGTGATGCAGAACGAAATGGTTCCGCTGCCGCAGGGAACTACCATAATTCCGACCGAATATATTATTTTTCTAAGCAGCGAAGATGACAAAGAGTGGCAGGGAATCAAGCGCAGAGGGCTTGAACAAGGTCTGTATCATATTCTCGCCGAACGCGCGAAGGAAATTTCCGGCAAGAAAAAACTCGAAACAAAAACATTCGTCGTCGAGCTTCGCGTAGACGGAACACTCGAAAAAGGCGATGTTCGCATTCAGCACAGTTGGGAAGATTCTTCAAACGATAAAACCGGCGTTTTGGCTCGTCCGAAACCGGCGGCGCAAAATCAGTCTGCTTCAATCGGGAGCAATTATTCACTTCCGGCGCGACCGACGACTGAATTAAAAGCGGATCAATATTCAAACTATACTCCGCCGAATTTACATCAAAATCAAAAGATAATTTCAGATCAGGCGGTGCCGCCGACTGTTCCGCAAATGGATGTTGCTCGTTCCATTCCGCCTAATTCGGAAGAAAGCGAGGAAATAACGCACGTCACTAAACGACAAACCGAGATTTATCGGCTTGAAGTCTGGCGCGGCGGCGTTCGCCAAAATGTTTTACCGATTTATAAAAATGAAATTTCGCTCGGTCGCGGCTCAAAGTCAAAGCCGGTTGATGTCGCGCTGCCCGGAGACCCGGAAATAAGCCGCCGTCACCTGACGATTTCAACCGACGGAAACGGGAATTTTTGGCTGCTAAATGAGGGAAGAAATCCGGCGATGCTGAATGATTATGAAGTTCCGATTGGAAACCGGGTGAAAGTTTCAAACGGAACAACGATTGCGGTTTGCAGCTATTTGCTAAAAATTCAATCGAAATAAAACTTCAACCTTTGAGAACCTGCTGTGACGGCAAACTTCGGTCGCGCTTTACCGAATTCAGAATTATCTTCACCTTCCTGAGCAGGAAACTGGCGGAGATTCTCAAAAATTTAAGGTGCGTTAGCCGTGGATTAAGAAATTATTAGTTTGTTTTAGCGTCGGGATTTGTTTATTTTTAAAGCTCAGATTTTACAAATAATTTAAGAGAGGAATTTAGTTAAAAATGAATGAAATTATCGGCGTGATCGGCGCGGGAACGATGGGCAACGGAATCGCCCAAACCGCCGCCAATTCGGGTTTTGATGTGTTTATTTGTGATATTCAACAGGATTTCGTGGATAGAGGTTTGGAGAATATCGGCAAAAGTCTCGACCGTTTCGTGAAAAAGGAAACGATGACCGAAGATCAAAAAGCGGAAGTTTTGGGCAGAATCAAAACGACGACGAATCTCGAAGATTTAAAAGATTGTTTTCTCGTCGTCGAAGCCGCGACGGAAAATTTCGACGTAAAAAAACAGTTGTTTGAAAAGTTAGACCAAATAACAAACGAAGATTGTATTTTGGCATCGAACACATCCTCGATTTCGATCACGAAAATCGCGGCGACGACGAAACGTCCCGACAAAGTTATCGGAATGCACTTTATGAATCCGGTTCCGCTAATGAAACTCGTCGAAGTCATTCGCGGTATTGCAACGAGCGACGAAACTTACGCGCGCGTTAAGGAAATGTCTGAAAAAATGGGCAAAACGCCGCTCGATTGTCAGGATTTCCCCGGCTTTGTCGCCAACCGCATTTTGCTCCCGATGATAAACGAAGCGGTTTTCGCTCTCTACGAGGGCGTGGCGACAAAGGAAAGCATTGACGGCATTATGAAACTCGGAATGAACCATCCGATGGGACCTTTGACGCTCGCCGATTTTATCGGTCTCGATGTTTGCCTCGCAATTTTGCGCGTGATGCACGAAGGTTTGGGCGATCCGAAATATCGTCCGTGTCCGCTGCTCGTAAAAATGGTTGATGCCGGTTGGTTAGGACGCAAATCCGGCAAAGGGTTTTACGATTATCAGTAGAATTCAGGATTCAGGATTCAGGATTCAGGATTCAAGATTCAAGATTTTTTTTGAATTTAGATTTTTTTATATCATATAATCTTGGCTTTGTGTCAAAAGTCGGTTTTGTCTCGAATGTGCTTAAGGTTGTCTCAAAAGTGCTGGGATGATGGCTGATTCTATCAATGTAAGAGTTAAATGTGGAGCCTGAATTTTGGCGGGAAACTTAAT
>JALYQJ010000064.1 GCA_030855875.1 Acidobacteriota bacterium | reverse complement strand
TAAATCCGGCTTTCACGGAAAGCTACGAACTTCTCGCGTTTATTTCGCTGGTCAATAACGAACAGCTTGAAGAATCAATCGCGTATTTGAAAAAAGCCTTAAAATATCAGCCCGGCAATCAGCGATATTCGATGAGAATCGCTGAAATTTATATGCGGCAGGACAAATTTGCCGAAGCCGCCGCAATTGCCGATAAAATCGCCAAAACAGCCGACGACGCGGAAACAAAATTGCAAGCCGAGAATTTAGACGCGCAGCTCAAGCAGCGTCAGGAAATGCTCGCGGCAAACGAAACCTCGCGCAAACAATACGAAAAAAATGTCGCCGAAGCGATGAAAAACGGCGGTCAGCCGGTTCTCACGCGCCGAAGTTCAAGCGGAAAAACCGTTTCGCCCGAGGAATTGGCGAAAATCGAGCAGGAAGAGAAAATGTTTTCGCTCAATCAAGCCTTGAAAAAACCGGAAACGGGCGAAAAACAGATTATCGGTCGAATTCAAAAGATCGAATGCAAAGCCAAAATCGTAATTTATACGATTAAAACCGACGCGGAAATTCTTACGCTTTCTAGCAAGGATTTTGCCGGTTTAATTTTAACGGCGTTCGTTCCCGATGCTGAAAACGCAAACGTCGGATGCGGCGAAAACATCGCCGACATCAACACGGTTTTGACTTATAAACCTCAAACCGACCAGAAAAACGTCAATCGCGGCGAACTCATCGCCGTTGATTTCGTTCCGAAAAATTTTCGTTTTATGGATGTGAGCGAAAAGCCAGCCGAAACAGTCGAGGTTTACGAAGAAATCGAAGCCGCGCCGGTTATCAAAAACGAAGATTTAGACGTGCGCCGACGAGAAGCGATGATGCAGGCGATAAAAGACGCGATTCGTCAGCCGCTCGAAGGTGAAAAACGCGAACTCGGTTTCATCGAAAAAGTAGAATGCAGCAAAAAAGGAATGTTTTTTCATTTCAAAACCACGACGCAAACGCTGAAATTATTTGTTGCGTCGCCGCAGTCGCTGCAAATGAAGGCGTTTACGCCGGAAGCCGGACAAATTCAATTCGGTTGCGGAATGAAACAGGTAGATATTCCGATTGTTTTCACTTACAAGGAGACAATAGATTTAAAAGGCGGATCAGCCGGTGAAATTATCGCGCTGGAATTTGTGCCGAAAAGTTCTACTCTGGATAAATAAGAGCCGAAATTCAGCGAAAACGATTTTCACGCAACTTGTTATTACTTTATCTTTCCCGCTTTTTTTGGACTTGAGAATAAAATAAACTTTAAATTCTACTTTGAATAAGAGAAAGTCTTTTTTCGTAGGCTTCGCGGGCGATTTGAACATCTGCCAGAAATAGCGGAAGTTCGCTGAGTAATAACGCCTGCGGTCCGTCAACGAGGGCTTTTGTCGGTTCAGGGTGAAAATCAACGAGAATCATATTCGCTCCGGCGATTACGCCCTGCGCCGTGACGTGCATCACATCCAAAATTCCTTCCGGTCCGCGGCTTCTTGAGCCGACCGAATGCGACGGATCAACGCAGACCGGCATTCTGGTCAGCCGTTTGACAACCGGAACGTGCGCGAAATCAACCATATTCCGGTGCGGATCGCCGATATTCGTTTTCATTCCGCGAAGCCCGAAAACGACTTTGCTGTTGCCTTCGCTGGCGAGATATTCGGCGGCGTTGAGCGATTCGTCGAGCGTGATTCCAAAACCGCGCTTAAGAAGAACAGGGAATTCCTGCTGCCGTCCGACGATTTTGAGCAATTCAAAATTCTGGGTGTTGCGCGTTCCGATTTGCAGCATCACGCCGGTCGGATTTCCCGTTTTTTCTAAAGTTTCACGAATTTCTTCGAGATGCTTTTCGTGCGTCACTTCCATCGCAATAACTGTTATGCCGTATTTTCCGGCAAGTTCAAAAACGTAGGGAAGACAATTTTTGCCGTGACCTTGAAACGAATACGGGCTGGTGCGCGGTTTGTATGCGCCCATTCTCGTGCAAACCTGTCCGTTTTCCTGCAAGGTTTTCATCATTTTCTCAACGCTTTCCGGCGAATCAACCGCGCATAAACCGGCAAATACGTTGAGCGTATCCTGACCGAAGCGCACGCCTTGATAATCAAAAAAAGCGGAACGATTATCTTCCTTGTGCCGTCCGAGAATGCGGTATTCTTCCGAAACGCGAACAACGTGATCGACGCCGGGCAGACTTCGCATATCTTCGACCGTGAGCGCAGCCGTGTTTCCGATTAAATAAATTTCCGTTAAGGTTTGTTCGACACCTTCGACCTGATGAATACGCAGTTCGATGTTTTGCAGCCGCGCGAGATGGCTTTCCAATTTTTGAAAAGCGTCGGTTCCGGGATTGATATGCGGTTTAAGAATCAGAATCATATTCGTTAAATTTGTAAATGAAATTGTTTATTGATTTTTGGGAATTTCCAAAGTCGAGTAGCGTCCGAGAAGACGAACGTCTTCGGCTTGTTCGCCGATTTCGTCGAGCGCGCCGCGCAATTCGCTTTCGCTTGCCGGAGACTGCAAATCGAGATAAAAATTATACTGCCACGGACGTTCTTTAATCGGACGGCTTTCGATTTTCAGCAAATCAATACCGCGCCGGACAAACGGACGAAGCGCGTCGTGAAGCGCGCCCGGACGATGCGCCAATCTTACCACGAGCGAAATTTTACTGCCTTTATCCGACGAAGCGGGATTTGGCGCGAGAAGCACAAAACGTGTGTAATTTTCGGAGTGATCTTCGAGATGCTCCTGTAAAATTATTCCGCCGTATATTTTCGCCGCCCGCTTTCCGGCAATCGCCGCTTTCGACTTATCTCCGTTTTCCAAAACGCGGCGGACGCTTCCCGCCGTGTCGTCCGCCGCCGCACGTTTAATGTTTGGATGCGCCGCGAAAAACTTTTCACATTGGGCAAGCGCGACCGGATGCGATTCAACAGTTGTGACATCTTCCAACGTCGCACCCGGACAACCGATTAAGAAATGGGAAATCGGCAGAATCACTTCCGCCGCAATGCTCAGGGAGCTTTCCAGAAGCAAATCGTAACAGCGGTGAACCGAGCCGACAAGACTGTTTTCGAGCGGAGCCAAAATAAAATCAGCCGCGCCGTCATCAATCGCCGTAAAAAGCGCGTCGAACGTCGGGCGCGGCACGGATTCAAAAGTTTCGCCCAAAAGCTCGATGGCGGCTTCTTCGCTGAAAGTTCCGCGCTCGCCGAGAATGGCGACGCGACCTTTTCCGGCAGGATGTTTAATTTTTAGCCGTGATTTTTCGTCCGTAGGTGAGATTTGATAAGTGCGCTGCTGAATGTGCAGACATTCGTCAATGACGCGCTGAAAAATATTTGTGACGTTCTGCTCGTTCAGCGGTCCGGTGTTTTGTCGGCACAATCTGTCTAAAACTTCGCGTTCCCGATTTGGATCGCAAAGCGAGGTGTCTTTGTGCCGTTTGACTTCGCCGACTTCGAGCGCAATCGCGGCGCGTTCGTTCAAAAGCCGGAGCAATTGATCATCAATCGCGTCAATTTCAGCTCTCGGATTACTTTTTATTTCAGACATTCGTTGTAATTCCTTCCGTAAAATATCAAAACGATTGACCAAATTAACATATCTGTCAATTTAGTTCTATTTTTACCGGAAGAAAATTAAATCGGATATTAGAGAACTGTTTATTTTATGGTGAAAAACTGAATTTATTATTTCGACCGCGTAATTTTCAACAGTCTGTCCGGGTAATCCGTCATAATACCGTCAACGCCGTTTTCGAGCAGACGCTGCATATCGGAGGTTTCGTTGACCGTCCAGACGTGAACCTGCAAATTGCGTTCTTTCGCCGCTTTGACGAATTCCTTCGTTACCATCTGCACACTGCCCAAGTATTCGGGAATTTGCAATGCCTGCATCAGCGGACTGTAAGATTCGCTCAATCCGGTTTTGTAAAAAGCCAGAAATTTGCTCGCCTCCGACGGGCTGGCAGATGTCGCCACGTCTTTGCACTCGGCGCGAAAGTCATCAATAATCGCTTGATTAAACGAGCCGACCACCGTTTTATCAGCCATTTTAAATTCGCGGATCATTTCGCAAAGAGGTTTCACCAGCGAAGGCGTTTGCTGTTTCGGTTCGATATTAAATTTCATTTCAGGCAAAGCGGCAAAAACTTCGCGCAGTGTCGGAACGACAATTCCGCTTGCGCGAAAAGGAAAAGTCAGCCCGCCGTCGGGCGAAAAACGATAACCCGCGTCGAGTTTTTTTAATTCGCCGAGTGTCATCTCGACGACTCGTCCGGCTCGGTCGGTCGTCCGCTGAACGTCTGCATCGTGCAGCACAATCATCGTTCCGTCAGACGTGCTTCTCACGTCCAACTCGATAACATCAACGCCTAAATCGCGGGCGTGTTCAAATGCGTATAAGGTATTTTCAGGGTAAATTCCGGCTCCGCCGCGATGTGCTATCACCAGCGGACGCGAATTGTTTTGTTGAAACACCGGACGAGTTGCCGCCGGTTCGCCCTTCGACAAGGCGAGTGAGCCGTAAATTATTCCCATAAACACCACAACGCCGAGCGTAAAATACAAGAACCATTTTAAAAGTCTTTTCGCCACAAATCCTCACTTTTCTCTGACGGAAAACCCGTTAATATTACAAAATTCGCACAACAACACTATTTTCTCATAGTAAATGAGAGACAGTCCAAATCTTGCAGCCGACAGTTTGGATAGAATTTTACACAATACTGTTGTATGCGTTGAATAATAAGGAACGCAAACTTTATTTCGCCGCCGGTAAGCTAACAACAGTTCGCGTTCCTTTGTAAATTTTTAATTCATTCAGTTGACTTTTGACAACTAAATTTCTAATCTATGCGTCTATGCAATAATTATGCAATATTTCCGCATAGTAATAAAACTTGTAATTGGGGATTTTAGTTTCTAATCGAGTATGAAATGATTAAGGAAAAACGACAAGAAAAGATTCGTGATTTGATTCAAACAAGCAATATCGTTACTCAAGGTGAACTTACAGAGTTGTTGTTGAAAGATGGTTTTTCCGTTACGCAATCAAGCGTATCAAGAGATTTGGAACAAATCGGTATCGTCAAAGTCAATGGCTTTTATGCACTTCCGCAAACAACTGAAGGAGTTCAAAAATTCGGACTTCTGAGTTTAGACACGGCTGGAGAAAATTTGATTGTTGCAAAATGTGAAAGCGGTTTGGCTTCGGCGGTCGCAGTCAGAATTGACAGTGCCAAAGTGCCGGAAATAATCGGCACAATCGCGGGCGACGATACGATTTTTATTGCCGTTAAAGACAAAAAATCACAAAAATCAGTAATGAAAATAATTTGGAAAATATTTGAAAAATAGATTTTTGTCATTTGTCATTTGCTCTTGGTTTACGCGAAAAACAAATGACGAAGGACAAAGGACGAAAAATAAATGACGAATAATATTAAAAAAGTAGTTTTGGCATATTCGGGCGGACTCGACACTTCCGCGATGCTTTTGTGGATCAAGGAAACTTACGGCGCGGAAGTCGTCTGTTTTTGCGCCGATGTCGGACAAGGCGAAGAACTTGATGGGCTTGAGGAAAAGGCTCTGAAAACGGGCGCGTCGAAACTTTACGTCGAAGATTTGCGCGAGGAATTCGTTAAAGATTTCGTCTGGACGGCGGTTAAGGCAAACGCGCTATATGAAGGCGTTTATTTGCTCGGAACATCGTTGGCGCGTCCGGTAATTGCAAAAAAGCAAATCGAAATCGCCCAAAAAGAAGGCGCGGACGCGGTGGCGCACGGCGCGACCGGAAAAGGCAACGATCAGGTTCGTTTTGAACTGACTTATTACGCGCTTCAGCCTGATATTCAGGTCATCGCACCGTGGCGGCATTGGGATTTCAAAGGTCGCGCCGATTTGATTGCGTATTGCGCGAAACACGACATTAACGTCACGGCGACTGCCGAAAAGCCGTATTCGATGGACAGAAATCTGATGCACATTTCCTACGAAGGCGGAATTTTGGAAGACCCGTGGGCTGCGCCGCCCGAGGATATTTTTCTTCTAACGAAATCGCCTGAAAAGGCTTCGGATACAGCGCAGGAAATGATTATCGAGTTTGAAAAAGGCGAACCAATTGCAATTGACGGCGTAAAATACGGCGCGGTTGATATGCTTTCCAAATTGAATTACATCGGTGGCGAACACGGCATCGGGCGCGTTGATCTAGTCGAAAACCGTTTCGTCGGAATGAAATCACGCGGAGTTTATGAAACGCCGGGCGTGACGATTTTGCAGGCGGCGCACCGCGCACTCGAATCAATCACGATGGATCGGGAAGTGATGCGTCTGCGCGATTCTCTGAGCGTAAAATTTGCCGAATCAATCTATTACGGTTTCTGGTTCGCGCCGGAATTCGAGATTTTGCGCTCGATGATTGACCAAACACAGGAAACCGTTTCGGGCGAAGTTCGCATTAAATTATACAAAGGCAACATCATAATCTTAGGTCGGAAATCGCCGAATTCGCTCTACAAAGAACGAGTCGTCACTTTTGAAGACGACGCGGGCGCGTATAACCAACTCGACGCGGAAGGCTTCATCCGCTTGCAGTCTTTGCGATTGCGATTGCGAAAAATGGATTAGGAAATTACCACCGAATTACACGAATTTTCACGTATAAAAACTAAAATTAATTCGTGGAAATTTGTGTAATTCGTGGCAAAAAATCTGAGGTTATAAAGATGCAAATTTTAGAAGCAGACAAAATCGGTTCGGCGACTTCACCGTTGAGATTGACCAAGACGGTCAGCGTGATTTTTGAAAATAATCAACCGAAAGCTGGCGATGTCGTCGTTGTGAAAGCGTTGAGCGAATCGGTGACTTACGGCAATCTCGAACTTCCAAGCGGACGACTTGCAAAAATCAATCGCGGCGACGTTTTGCTTGGCGTGTTGGGCAAACGCCGTGCGCTGAAAGGTTTTGTCGGCGACGTTCCCGAAATTGTAAAGACCGGCGATAAATTGCATTTGCTCAATATGGGCGGCGTTATCGGCATCTGTAAAGGTCACCATTCTTCGCTGTCGGACGCGATTGAGGTCGCAGTTCTCGGCATTGCGGCAAACGAACAC
>JALYQJ010000026.1 GCA_030855875.1 Acidobacteriota bacterium | reverse complement strand
CGTTTGAGCGAATCGTTCAACTGTTTGTGAATCTGAACGCGCGACAAACCGCTGTCGGTTTCGGTCATCGGAAAAAAAAGTTTCGTCGCCAAAACGTAAGAATCACGCGGGCGATTACGCAGAACTTCGCCCAAAAAAGTTTCGGACGCGCCTTTGCCGTAAACATTCGCCGTGTCAATAAAATTGATGCCGACCTCGAACGCTTTTTCGACGCAAGCCGCCGCTTTTTCGCGCTCGACTCCGCCCGAATAAGTCAGCCACGAACCGAGACTGACTTCCGAAACCTGTAAATCGCTGCTTCCCAATTGTCTGTATTTCATATAAAAATCTCCCTTGTTCTAAGTTTATTCGAGTGCCGCGATTTCGTTTCGCATTACCAGATTTTTTACCAATTCGGTCAGTTTTTCAATATCAACCGGCTTCGACAAATGTTCCTGATAACCGGCAGCAAGCGCGAGTGCGCGATCTTGCAGACTCGCGTATCCGGTCAGAGCGACGGCGGGAATTGTTCCGCCTTGTTCGGGCGGCAGAAGCCGAATTCTGCGAATCAATTCGTAGCCGTCTTCGCCCGGCAATCCGACATCGCTGATCAAAACGTGCGGCTGAAATTGCCGAATCGCGTCCAGAGCTTCGGCGGCGGAAGCGGCGGCGACGATTTTCATACCGTATTGCCCAAACATTATCTTGAGCATTTCGCGCGAATCTTCATCGTCTTCGACGAGTAAAAGACGCACATCTTTTAACGATTCCGCATTCTCCGGTTTTTGAAATCGCCCGTTCTGATTTCGATTTGCGGCGAACGGCGGCTGTTGCGGCGCGACTGACGGAAGACTGATCGTAAATACCGCGCCGCGATTTTCGCCCTCGCTTTTCGCGCCGACTGTTCCGCCGTGAAGTTCGACGAGATGCTGGACAATCGCCAATCCGAGACCAAGCCCGCCGATTTGTCTGGTGAAGGAATTATCAGCTTGCCGAAATCGCTCGAACACAAACGGCAAAAATTCGGAACCGATGCCTTGTCCCGTGTCTTTAACTTCGATTTCGACATTCGAGCCTTTGTTTGTCGCCCGAATATTAATTCGTCCGCCACGCGGCGTAAATTTAATCGCGTTTGAAAGCAGATTCAAAAAAACCTGTTGCAAACGGTCGGCATCGCCTTCGATTTTGCTGATGTTTAAATCGAACGAAGTTTGTAGATGAATTTCTTTGACTTCGACGGAAGGAGTTATTGTTTCAATTGCAGATTGAATCACAGGAAGCAAATCAATAATTTCGGTTTTTAATTCGAGTTTGCCGGTAACTACGCGCGAAACGAACAAAATGTCCGAAACAATTTCAGATTGTGCTTTGGCGTTGCGTTCGACGACTTCGAGTGCGTGTTGAACGTCAACGGCAGGATTCGATTTATTTCGCAGCAGTTGAATCCAGCCGAGCATCGAGTTGAGCGGCGTTCTGAGTTCGTGCGAAAGCGTCGCCAAAAATAAATCCTTCTGGCGATCCGCTTCTTCCAATTTGTTTAATAAATCGCGCGTTTGATACTGTTTTTCTCTCGCTCGCAGTGCGCCGCGCACCGCACTAATCAGCATCGTTATACGAATCGGACGTTCGACAATCGTCGCGTTAAATCGCGTCCCGACTCTGATTAAAAGATTTTCGGAATTTTGCCCGCTGTTGGCGAATATGACAACCGGAACGTCCGACCAGACGGGCTGCCGGTTAAACGATTCGGTGAAATGTTCGAGAACTGCGTCGGTCAATGCTTCTTCGGCGATTAAAACCGCGCCCGCGCCGGAAAAAAAACTTTCTTTGAGTTCGGAGAGATTGGTGCAGACTTGAGCGAAAATGTCGGCAGCTTCGAGCGTCGAACAAACCAGCGCGGCATCGCGTCCGGTCGGCATCAGCACGAGAACGCGATCTTCCTCATTTTTACTTTCCTTTATTGTCATCGTGGCTGCTAAACTCCATCAAACCTTCGCCCTGACCGTGATAAACCGGAATGCCGGTTAAAACCCCGCGGAATTCCTTGAGCGGTTGTCCGAGCCGAATTCCGCCTTTGTCAATACGAAATTCGCGGATCGTGCGCTCGTGAATTCCGGTGCGTTTTTTCAAGACAGACATCGCCTGCCGCACTTCGCCGCCCGCCTCGAAATAGCGCAGAAGCACAACCGTGTCAGCCAGATAACTCATATCAATCGGCGACTGCATCGTGCCGATCAAATCGTATTGCCCGACGATAATAATGCTGACAACACCTTTGCGGTTTAAAAATCCGAGCAGTTCGTGAAACTGCATTTTCAGAAAACGCTCCTGCGGCGTGGACATCAAATAACCGTTCACGCTGTCAATGACGACCAGCCGCGTGTCGTTCTGCTCGACTTCCTGACGAATCAGATGCGCCAGCTCGCCCGGTGTCAATTCCGCCAGTTTCACCTGACAAATGATGATTAAGCCGTCTTCGACATATTTTTTGACGTTCAGATTCAGAGCCGATGTTCGCTGATATAAAGTTTCGACATTTTCGTCAAACAGATATATCGCCGAACGCTCGCCTTTTTCGGCGGCGGCACAGGCATACATCAGCGAAATAGTTGACTTTCCGATTCCTGTCGGTCCGGTTAAAATCGTGCTGGTTCCGTAATCGAGTCCGCCGATCAGCAATTCGAGAGCTTTCAACCCGATGTTCATCGTTCCCGGCTGAAACGCTTTTTCTACTTCCGGCGCGCCGAGACGCGGAAAAACGACGATGCCTCCGGTTTCGATATTGAAATCGTGCGAGCCGGACTGAAAATTGATGCCGCGCATTTTGACGACGCGCATATTATGACGCTGTTTTCCGTATTCGGTCGGAACGTATTCGAGATTTATCACGCCGTGCGCGATGCTTTCGAGCTGCCGCTGAGTAGTTTCGGCGGTGCGGTCGTCGAGCAGAATCACCGTGCATTGTCTGCCGATAAAATACTGTTTCAGAGCGAGAATCTGCCGCCGAAACCGCAGCGGATCGCTCGCCAGCATACGCATCTCCGAAAGCGAATCGAACACGACGCGCGACGGATTGATTCGTTCGACTTCATTTAAAACCGCCTTTGTCGTTTCGTCGAGTTCGACCTCCGCCGGATGAAAAACCGTATAGCGCGAATCGTCACGCAAAGAGTCGCCGGAAACCGTCAAATCGTGAATCGTTATCTTTTCCAAATCCCACCCGTGCGAATTTCCGACGGCGATTAGCTCTTCCTTGCTTTCGGACAAAGTGATATAAAGTCCCTTTTCGCCTTTCGCCTCGCCTTTGAGCAGAAACTGCAAACCCATCGTCGTTTTCCCCGTTCCCGGATTTCCCTAAACCAGATAAAGACGATTTTTGGAAAGACCGCCGTTGAGAATGTAATCCAATCCCGCAATTCCGGTCGAAGCTCTTTCGGAACTGATTATTTCAACTTCGCTCATATTTTTAGAAGATTTAATTTTTGAAACCCCTTGACGTTAAGTAATTCAGCAATTTACATTTTGACATAAACCCGTGAGCGATTACAAAACAGTTGCGGATTTGTTGCGAGCGCAGAAGGCACGATGGCGGCGGCAATTTATTCTATTCCCACTCAATCGTGCTTGGCGGTTCTGATGAAATGTCGCAAGCGACGCAGTGTTTTTCTAATTGAGGTCGTTTTGATTTTGACGATTCACGACAGTCTTTTAATCAACATAATTACGCTGATTCAGCCGATTGAATCGCTGAAAGCGTGGCAAACAGGCGGTTGATTTTGAGTAAATCAGTATAACGAACGATAGTGGTCAAGTTTTTTTTAGAATCGAGTTGATTGATTCTAATGAAACTCACTACGGTTCGCTATACTGATTTCCGTTTTAAGGTTTTATCGCACAAAAACATTCGGAATCGGAATATCGCCGTTTATTCCGAACGTAACTGCTTCAAATCCGTTTGCCGACTGTGATTTATACCAAACACTACTTGACGGACGGAAAACCGCAAAGTCGGATTTGCCGTCGCCGTCGTAATCTCCGGGCGCGGGAATATCGCCGTTTGTGCCGAACGGTGCTGAATAAAACGAATTATTTTCCGAGCGCAAAACAAACCAGTTACCGCTCGAAGGTCGCCAAACTGCAATGTCCGTTTTTCCGTCGCCCGTGTAATCGGCTTGCACGGTTTTGTCTCCCGCTTGTCCGAATTGAAAAACGACAGTTCCGCCTGTGCTTCTGCTGATCCACCACTGCGAATTCGAAGGTCGGAAAATAGCCAGATCGGATTTGCCGTCGCCGTCGTAATCGGCAACAACGGGTTTATCTTCGGCGATTCCGAATTGCTGAATTCGCGTTCCGCCTGTCGAATTTACGATATACCACGTTCCGCTTGACGGACGAAAAACTGCAAAGTCCGCTTTGCCGTCGCCGTCAAAATCGCTTGGCGCGGGAATATCGCCGCTTGTGCCGAACGGAACTGAAAAGAACGAATTGTCCTCAGAACGCAGAATAAACCATTCGCCGGTTGATTCGCGCCAGACCGCCAGATCGGTTTTGCCGTCGCCCGTGAAATCCGCCGGAACTAATTTGTCGGTCGAACCGCCGAATTGAAAAACGCGATTAGCCCCATCGCTTGAGCGCAAATACCACCATTGACCGGACGCAGGACGAAAGATCGAAATATCCGTTTTGCGGTCACCGTCAAAATCGAAAAGTGTTTTGCCGCTCGGAATAAGCGTCGGCACTTCATCGCCAACAAAACGCCAGACGGCAAAATCGGTCAGCGTTCCGGTTGCGCTCGAACCGACCGCAATTATTTTACCGTCCGGCTGTAAAGCAATTGAATACGCGATCTGCTCCGTGCTGTTAATATCTGCGGAAGCAATTCCGTTTGTTCCGAAAGCCGAATCGGGCGAACCGTTTGTGTTATAACGCGTAATCAGGACATCGCTCTGCGTTGCATTATTGGTGACTGCGCCACCGCCGACAATTTTGCCGTCCGGCTGAATTGCAATCGAAGAAATTGCGGTCGGCGCACCGGAGTTTGGCGGTTGGATGAAAACTTTGCCGTCGCTGTCAAATGTCGAATCTAACGAACCGTTTGTGTTATAACGGAAAATCAGACCGTTGCCGCCGTTGCAATTGCCGTCCGTGCAGCTAACGCCGCCGATAACGATATTGCCGTCCGTCTGCAACTGTACATCGGCGGCAATATCTAAAAATGCGCCGACTTCGGTTGTCACTTTTCCGCTTGCGCCGAACGAAGTGTCAATCGAACCGTTAACATTGAAACGTGCCAGCGCAATTTGCCCGTTGCTGCCCAAATCGAAATTCCCCGCGCCTGATGCAACGATTTTGCCGTCTGTTTGAACTCCAATCGAAAGCGCAACATCATTGCCCGCACTGAACGAAGTCGTCGCCAGTCCGTTTGAACCGAATGTCGTATCGCGCGAACCGTTAGCGTTGAGTTTGAAAACGGCAAATTTTAAGAGTTGTGTAGCAATATTTGCCGTCGCGCCCGCGATCACGATTTTTCCGTCCGGCAAAACCGTAATGTCCTGCCCCAAACCGCCGCCGTTAAATACGCTGATGACAGTTTGACCGCTGTTGCCGAAAGTCGAATCAATCGAACCGTTTGGATTGTAACGGGAAATAAATAATCCGGCATCGCTGTTGCCTTCATAATTTCCAACGATGAGAATTTTTCCGTCAGACTGCAACGCAACGGCTGTTATTTCGCGCGTGTTTGCCGAAGGCGAATTTAAGAATTGACTGTTAAAATTTCTGTCTAAACTTCCGTTCGGTTCGTAACGCGCCAAAATTCCGTTGCTATTACCCGAATTACCTACAAAATTTCCCGCCGCGAGAAATTTTCCGTCCGGCTGCAAAGCGACCGATTTTGCTTCATACGAAAGATTTGTACCGATTGGAAAACTATTTGTCACATAACCGAAAACGCCGAATTCCGGCGCAGACACGCCGTTTTGATTATATTTTGTAAAGGCAAACGCATCGCCGCCCGAACCGTTTTCCGCCAGACCGCCGCCGAAAATATCGCCGTTCGGAGCGATTGTCAAAGCGTTCAGTTCGCCGCTTATTTCCTCTGAAACTCTCGTATAAACCGCGCCGTTTAAACCGAAATTCGTGTCTAAAGTTCCGTTTGAATTAAAACGGACAAGCGTGAAATCACGGCGTGAATAACCGGAAGTTCCGGCAATCAAAATCTTGCCGCCGGTCTGAATCGCTACCGCATTGGCGCGTTCAAATGTATTCGGTCGGGTTTTGATGATAAGTTTGCCGTCATCACTGAAACTCGAATCGAGCGAACCGTCGGAATTATAACGGGCAAGCGCGAAAGATTGTTCGGCGTTGGCAGTACCGGCATAGCCGGCGGCGACGATTCGCCCGCTTGAATCGAGCGCGATTGATTGCAAAAATTCGTTCTGGGCTGAATTATCAAACGATGTTTGAACAATTCCGCCGCCGCCGAATGTCGAGTCAAGCGAGCCGCTTGAGTTGTAACGGACGAGCGTGAAATCTTTTCCGGTAGCTCCAAACTGACTCGTCCCGCCGACGATTATTTTTCCGTCCGGCTGAATTGCCAGCGTTTTGCGGATGTCAGTTCCGTTGATTGAATCACCAATGGATGTATTTACCGTTCCGCTGCCGTTAAATGTCGTATCGAAAGTGCCGTTCGGATTGAGCCGGGCAGCGGCGAAATTGTTGGAAAAAGGTGCGCCGCCTGTTCCCGCAACCACGATTTTTCCGTCCGGTAGAATCGCAATTGCATTCCCTAAAAGACTAACCGCACTCTTAAACTTTCCATTGTTTCCGAAACTCGAATCGAGCGAACCGTCTGAGTTATATCGAAAAACCGAGAAAAATGTTCCGTTGATTTCACTCGTTTTTCCGGTTATAACAATTTTTCCGTCCGCTTGCAGAGCAACAGCATTTGCCCGACCTGCTTCGTCCAAAATTTTGCCGTCGCCATCAAAAGTCGTGTCGAGCGAACCGTCCGCATTGTAGCGAATCAAAGTAATTGCCGAACCGGAATCTTCATTGCGATTTCCGACAAGAATAATTTTGCCGTCCGGCTGGCGAACAATTCCGTAACCGCGATCATACGCGCCGGTGATTGATGTAGTTTTGAATCCGACGTGACCGAATGTTCGGTCTAAGTCGCCCGGGGCGGCGAAAATACCCGATGTTAGAATTAAAATGAATGCGAATAATTTTAGATTTTTGTGAAAACTCATTGCGAGAAACTCCTTGTTTAATAAAATTTTGAAGCCGTATTTTGGAATTCATTAAATAATTCTGAGTAAAAAACACAGTTCGCGTAAAGAATTGTGACACTTTTCCGGGCTGTCACAATTTTCGTTATCTGCACGATTTAAGTAAATTATCTACGGCAAATCGAAGGATTTCAGCCCCAGAAAAATTTAATTGCAATTTTTTTACGAAGGATTTTTTTATGCCGTTCGAGGAGGAGGTTTTATTGCATCTTTAATTAGAAAATAATCTACTTATAATTGTCAATCAATATTTGCTT
>JALYQJ010000557.1 GCA_030855875.1 Acidobacteriota bacterium | reverse complement strand
CCGGATTTGAGCGCGGCGTTCTGCCGATTGGCGATTGGTCAACTAAAATCACGTCGTCAACGAGTTCCGCGCCTTTGATTTCCTTGAAATGCCCGACGTGACCTTGCCATTCGCCGCGCTTTTTCTTCATTCCGGCATAAAGAATTTCGTGAATGAGAGTTGATTTTCCCGAACCGGAAACGCCGGTGACGCAGACGAGCATTTCAAGCGGAATTTCGACCGAAATATTTTTCAGATTATTTTCGCGCGCGCCGGTAATTTCGAGTTTTTTGTCGGAAACCGGACGCCGATTTGCCGGAGTTTTTATTTCTACGTCGCCGCGCAGGTATTTTGCCGTGAGTGACATTTCATCTTGCAGAAGACCGACAAAATCGCCTTCGTAAACCAGATTTCCGCCGAGTTCGCCGGCGTATAAACCAATATCCAAAATGTGATCAGCCGAGCGCATCGTTTCTTCGTCGTGTTCGACGACTAAAACCGTATTGCCGATGTCGCGCAGATTTTCGAGAATTGCAACAAGCCGCGCATTGTCGCGCGGATGCAGACCGATGGAAGGTTCGTCCAAAACGTAAAGCGCGCCGACGAGCAGCGAGCCTAAATTTGTCGCCAGTTGAATTCGCTGCGCTTCGCCGCCCGAAAGCGTTGACGCAAGACGCGCCAAAGTTAAATAATCGAGTCCGACATTAACCAGAAATTTTAATCTGCGGCGAATTTCCAAAAGCAGTTTTTCGGCGATATTTTCGCGTTCTTCGTCTAATTTTAATTCTTCGAAAAATGTAGTTGCTTCTTTAATTGAAAGCGCGGCGATTTCGGGCAAATTACTGCCGCCGATTTTCACGTCACGCGCCGCTTGCCGCAATCGTCCGCCGCCGCATTCGGGACATTTCGTGTAACCGCGATATTTCGCCATAAAAACGCGGACGTGAAGTTTATATTTTTTTGTTTCGAGCCATTTGAAAAATCCGCGAACGCCGCGCCAACCGCTCGCGCCTTCAAAAATCATCTGTTTTTGCCAATCTTCCAAATCGGCAAACGGAACGCGCGTCGGAATTTCACCGTTTTTTGCAAAGCGCAGCAATTCCTTATTTGCCCAATCATATTGCGGTCTGGTAAACGGTTCGACCGCGCCTTCTTCGATTGATAAATTATCGTTCGGCACGATTAAATCAAAATCAATGTCAATCGTATTGCCGAAACCCTGACAAAGCGGACACGCGCCGAACGGCGAATTAAAACTGAAAAGTCGCGGTTCCGGTTCTTCGTAAACCGTGCCGTCATATTTGCAGACGAATTTTTCGCTGAAATTCAGCGTTTGCGGATTCGCTCCGGCTGTTTGAATAACCGCCGAACCGTTTTCACGAAAACAGGTTTCAAGCGAATCAATTAACCTTTGCCTGATTGATTCGTCGGCTTTCAAACGGTCAATCAAGACGAATGTATTCGCAAAATTTTTAAATTGATAATCTTCCGATTTTTGCAAATCAATCATTTCACCGTCGCGCAAAAAGCGTGTAAAACCCTGCTGCATCAAACTCATCAAATGCGGAATTGGACTTTGGACTTTGGATTTCGGAGTTTGGATTTTTTCAGGTTCGGCGGGAAAAAGCACGTAAAATCGCGTGCCTTCCGCCAAAGTATTTAAAATTTCATCTGCTGCCGATTCGGGCGAATCTTTTTTTACTTCGCGGTGGCAGACGTGGCAGAAAGTTTGTCCGATGCGAGCGAAAAGCAGTCGCAGATAATCGTAAATTTCGGTTTGCGTGGCGACGGTCGAGCGCGGATTGCGCGTCGAATTTTTCTGGCGAATCGCAATTGCGGGCGCGATACCGATTATTTCGTCAACGTCCGGTTTGTCCATTCTTTCCAGAAACTGTCGCGCGTAAGCCGAAAGCGATTCGACATAACGCCGCTGACCTTCGGCGTAGAGAGTATCAAAGGCGAGCGACGATTTGCCCGAACCGGAAACGCCCGTCACGACGGTCATTTTATTAATCGGAAGCGAAAAGGAAATGTTCTTTAAATTATGAACGCGCGCGCCGCGCACTTCAATTGCTTCCTCTTTGATTATTTCTTCTTCTTTTGCCTTTATTGATTGCATAGATGAAATTTTCCGCCGTGTTTGCAAAACTCAATTCTACCAAATCGGATTTGGGAAACAAAACGACTGACCGGACGAAGGTAAAAAATAAGTAAAAAGTAAAAAAGCGAATTCGGAATAAAAAGGAAATATTTGAGTATAATAAAGTTATGAAATCGGCAATAATTTTAATAATTTTATCGTTTATCGCAATTCTTCCAGCCTGCTCGATGCAAAACGTCGAAAGTATGCCAATCGTGACTGAGGAAAATCCGTCAGCTAAAGACCAAAAAAAACAGCCGGTTTTGGTCGAACTTTACACATCGGAAGGTTGTTCGAGTTGTCCGCCCGCCGATAAAGCGTTGATGTTTCTCGAAAAAGAGCAGCCTTACGCTCAAGCCGAAATTATAACCCTAGCTTTGCACGTTGATTACTGGAATAATCTCGGCTGGAAGGACGAATTTTCTTCGCCGCTTTTTTCTCAGCGGCAGACGGTTTACGCGCAAAGATTAAATCTCGATTCGACTTATACGCCACAGATGATTGTTGACGGACGGATTCAGTTTGTCGGAAGTAATTTAGGCGAAGCGGGAAAGGCGATTACAGAGGCGGCGAAATCTCCGAAAGCGAATATCGAAGCCGCGTTCAATAATGAAAATATTCTGAAAATAAAAATCTCCGACATTCCGAAACACGAAGACGCGACGGTTTTTCTGGCGATTGCCGAAAACAATCTCGCTTCAAATGTCAAACGCGGTGAAAATGCCGGAAAAAATCTGGAACATACGTCCGTTGTCCGCGAACTGAAAACCATCGGAAAAATCGATGCGAAATCCGGCAGTTTTGAACAGGAAACCGCTCTGAATATTCAACCGAACTGGAAAACGGAAAATTTAAGTTACGTTGTTTTTATTCAGGAAAATGAGAGTCGTAAAATTATTGGAATCAAGAGAATCAGCAGCGAAAAATAAACGCTTTAATTGTAAATCAACAATTACCAGCGAAAATCGTATTTTACCAATTCATCACGCCAAACTCCTTCGCCGAGCAACGGAATCGCGCCGTCATAAATGATAAAGGTTTCGGCGGCGCATCTTTTGCGATAAGTTCTGCCTTTCGGCGAACAAATTTGCAAAGTGGTTTTCCCTTCAAAATTAGCTGATACAACCGCCATTCGCCAATCGCTTTTGCATCGCACCAGTAATTTTGCGCCGATGGGAAGAGTATTTAAAGCTATTTGGTGAGTTTCGGTAATTTCCATCTGATTTGATAAGTTTTATAGGATTCTTCGGGTATTTGAATCAAAACCGGGTTGCTCGGCGGATTGAGAAAACGCAGAACCGATTCGATATTTTCACGCGCCATCGCCGTGCATCCGGCAGTTCCCGAATTTGCGTCTTTCCAAATATGCAGAAAAATACACGAACCGCCGCCCGCCTGTCGTTCGGAATTGTGGGCGACAAAAACTCCTAAATCGTATTGTTCGCCGACCGCAAGCATTTTTTCCGAGCTTTTCCAATCGAAATTTCCGACTTTGAATTTATCAACAATCAAGTTGTATTTGCTTGATTTTACATCGTCAACACATTCAACCGATTCAGTTAATCGCGTGTACGGAAGTTTGACGAAATCCGGTTTTTCGGCTGAACCGAACGCCGAAGTCAAAGCGAAAACTCCGGCGGGCGATTTGCCGTCGCCTTCGGTTTTCAGCAAAACTCTGCCTGTGTCGGACGGCAATTCGTGAAGTCCCGCGCCCCAAGCCATTCCATTTACGCCGACGACTAGCGGAAACGATTTGCCGACGGCTGACCATTTTGATTTTGTGGTTTTGCGCTCGAAAAGTTGCGCTGCGCCTTGAACTGCACTCCAATCTTTAGTAGTTACGACGACGGATTGCAGCGATTTTGAATACGGCGCGATTTCTTTCGGCGCGGAAACAGTTTTGGTTTGCGCGAATAAATTTGAGCCAAGAAAAAGCAAAATCAGAAAAGCCAATTTTTTCATAAAAATTTTAGTCGAAAAAGGTTTTTGGAGAGGAAACAATTTAAACGAAGAAAAGTGAAAAAGTCGGTCACTAAAAAACGCCTTTTCCACTTTTCCACTTTTCCACTTTTCCACATTAACTAATCTTCAAACGGCAAATCGTTCTGCTTTCCTTTTTGGCTGACGGCATAAAGCCTGAGACCGACTGAAATCATCAGCATCGAAATGCCAATCCAGATAACAACCCAGGCAAAAGCGGGAAGTCCGGTGGCGTTCGCCATATTCGCCGCGTCATTGCCAATCTCCGAACCGACGAGCGGAGCGTTGATGAAAAAGAGCGTTTTCAAATCGGAAAGCGAATTGAGCAAACATTGAACGGCGAGAAAAGCGACCGCAAAATTCGCCGTCTTCACACTCGCGTATTTGCCGAGAGCGAAAAGTCCGGCAGTCAAAACCGCGCCTGCCAGAGCCGTAAAAATAATATTTGAAAATCCGACTTGCAGCGAAAATATGTTAAAAACCGGGCTGACAATTCCGAAGAAAAGCGTCATTAAACCAACAAACCCGGCGCAGGCGAGCAAAACATTTTTTGCGGACACAGCGCGGCGAATCAAAAATAAAAGCAGAACGCCGAAAGCGGTCGTGCCGAGATAACCCGCGCTCGAAGTCAGAACCGCGCCGAACCAACCCGACGGAACCGAATAAACCGCGCCGCTGCCGTCCGCGCCGATAGTCAAACTATGCACCGAACCGCCGGTTAAAAGTCCGACGAGCGCGTGGCTACCTTCGTGTATAAAAGTAACAAAAAGCCGGATCGGGTAAACCAGATAATCGGCAAAAGGAACAAACCACAAAGCAATCGTCAAAACGGTCGCAATTAGCAAAAGCGTAATTTGCGGCTTGGCATCATCGGCTAATCTATATCTCATTTTTTTATTTTTTACTTGAAACTCCTTTTTCGTTCTCTCGAATCCTTACGTTTTATTTTACACGAAAGTTCGCCGTTCGTTAATAGTAAATGTTAGTTGTCGGCTGCCGAAAATTTGTTGTATTCACATTTGACCGCTAGAAAAGTCGGATTTTCCGCCGGTTTTTAATTTTAGTTGAATTTCGGTAATTACAATATCCTTCTGAACGGCTTTGCACATATCGTAAATCGTCAGCGCGGCGACCGAAACGGCGGTCAAAGCTTCCATTTCAACGCCGGTTTGCGAATTTGTTATCGCTTCCGCCAAGAGATAAATTCCAAAATCCGTAATTTCAACTTGAACGTCAACTTTTGAAAGATTGATTTGATGACACAGCGGAATCAGATTCGATGTTTGCTTCGCCGCCATAATTCCGGCGATTCGGGCGATTTCCAGCGGATTGCCTTTCGGGTTTTCGTTCGATTTTAAGATTTCGATTGTTTCCAGATTCAGCAAAACCTTTGCCGACGCGACGGCTCGCCGTGCGGTCGCGTCTTTGGCGGAAACATCAACCATTTTTACTTTTCCCTGTTCGTCATAATGCGAAAGTTTGTTCATAAAATTTACGGCAGAAACATTACTTCGGCGACATCGCCCGCTTCCAGATTTTTCGACTGCGGCACGAACACGAGCGCGTTCGCCCGCGCAAACGCGATAAAGTTTGACGAACCGTTAAAGCGCAAAGATTCGATTACCTGTTCGCCTTTTTCGTTGGTCGTCAAAAACGCGGGCAAAACCGAATCGCGTTCTTTCGCGGCTTTGATTTTTTCCGCGACGACGGCGAAACCTTTTTTTAACTCGGGACTTTTCGCCGACTGCATTCGCAAAATCGCCGTTCGCACAAACAGAAAAAACGTCACGGCGGACGAAACCGGATTGCCCGGAAGCCCGAAAATCAAACAATCGTTTCGCTTTGCGAAAACCGTCGGCTTGCCCGGTTTTAAACTGACTTTTTCAAAGAAAATCTCTGCGCCGAGCGTCCGCAAAACAGGTTTCGTGAAATCGTAATCGCCGACCGAAACGCCGCCGGTCGTTATCAAAACGTCGTAGTTTTCCAGCGCGGTTTCAATCGCCGCCGTCAAACTTTCCACGTCGTCGGCGACGTGCGGCAAAATTTCCGCGTCGCCATAACTTTCGGCGAAAACTTTGAGCATCATCGAATTTGAATTACGAATCTGGTCTTTTTGCGGCTTTTCGGAAATTTCGACAATCTCGCTGCCCGTCGAAAGAACTGCGATTTTCGGTCGCCGAAAAACCTTTATTTTCGCGTAACCGAACGACGCAATCGCGGCGATCATCTGCGCGGTTACGATTTCGCCTTTGCCGAAAATCTTCGCGCCGCTTTCAATTTCCGAAGCGAACAAATTTATATTCTGTCCGTCTTTCGCCGTTTCCGTAATTTCGACGTAACCATCGTTTTCTTCGGTCAATTCGACTTTCTGCACCGCGTCCGCGCCGTCTGGAACGCGCGCGCCGGTCATAATTCTGACGGTTTCGCCCGTCTTCATTCGCCCGTCGAAACCTTTTCCCGCCACCGATTCGCCGATTATTTTAAAACGAACCGGCGCGTCTTTTGTGTCTTTCGATTTCACCGCAAAACCGTCCATCTGCGAACGATTAAACGGCGGCAAATCCATATCGGCTTTAACCGTTTCCGCCAAAACGCGCCCGACCGAATTTTCCAAATCAACCGTTTCGACAGAAAGCGCGAAGGTTTCGCGTTCGATAATTTTTAGTGCTTCTAAAATCGAAATCATTTTTTTTGCCACGAATTACACAAATAAACACGAATAAGAAAGCATTGCAATTAATTCGTGTTTATTTGTGTAATTCGTGGCTAAATTTCCTATCGAATCAAATAAAATTCGGTCTGTCGGGGGCGAATGAACTCGAAACCTTTTTCGGTCATTACGGCATCGTCTTCCGCCATAATCGTTACTTTTTGGTTGTTCCATTCGGGAATTTTCGTCGAAGTATTCAGTTCGACGGAAGTGTAGGAACCGAGCCGCAAACGTTCTTCCGCGCCGCCGATTGCTTTTCGGAAATCAATTGACGCGCCGAGTCCGTGTCCGTGCGTTCCAATCGGGTGCGAATAAATCATCGCTTCGATGTTTTCGGCTTTCATCTGCGCCATTGACTGCGCGTAAACTTTCGCGCCGGTCATTCCGGCACGAGCGTATTTGAAAATCGCGTTTTGCAAACTGTTCGTATTTTTCAGCGCGGCTTTCAAACCGTTCGGAACATCTTTTTCTTCTTCGCGCAAAATATAAGCGTGTTTCTGCCAATCGGTCGAAAGTCCCATATAATTCAAACCGCAGTCAATATGCAGAATATCGCCGCGCTGTAAAATCACATTTTCATCGGCGACCGATAAAAATTGCTGCGTCGTCGCGGTCTTTTTCGCCTGCCGCTGAACGCGCAAATCCGGCTGAAACCAGACGGTCAATCCCAAATTATTAACCTGCTGCAAAAACCACCAGCGCACATCGCCGACCGTCGTCACGCCCGGTTTAATTACTTCATTTGAAAAAACGCGGCGCGTCAAAACATCGGTCAATAAAACGGCGGTGCGGTATTGCTGGAGTTCTTCAGGCAGACGGGTGTCGAAAAATTCGGTCAGCAAATTCGCCGCCGGAACAAATTTCTTTTCCGTTTCCGCGCCCAAAGTTTCCGCCAGAAATTTATACGAGCCTTGTGACAAACCGTTTTGCTGCCCGCGCGATCCGTTATAATTGAGCGCAATCGTTTTCGGATTATATTTCGCAATTGTTTCGCGCAAAGTTTCGGCGATTTTATCGCGCGAAACGCTTTTCATATCGTAATGATTTTTGAGGCGTTCTTCGGCATAACGCACAATCGCAATTTTTTTGAGCTTTTCGCCGTTGTCAACAAAAATAAAAAAATCACGACTGCCGACCATCGGAATCGGCGGCACGAGATATTCAGTCGCCGGATCGCTGTTAAATTCTTCATTAACCACAATCCACATCGAAACATTATGCCGCCGCATCATCGGCATAATCATTGTGTCCAAACGCTTTTTGAGCCACATTTCGCGGACGTTCATTTGTTCACGCTGCGAAAGAAGTTTCGGCATCGCGGGAATTTTTTCATTTGATTTGTTCTGTGCTAAAAATAAACACGACGACGGAAAAGATAAAATTGCAAAGGCGCAAAAAGCGAATCGGATTATATTTTTCATAATTTTTGCGTAGTTTACCGTAAAACCGGAGATTTTTGTGTAAACGGAAAAAAGGTTTTGAGATGAAATTATTGAATCTTTATTGTAGCGGAAAAGAGGTTCAATTTACAGCGCATTCCGCGCTTCTCCAACGCCTGACGAACTTGTATTTAAGGAACTGTTAAAGAAACAAAATTTGAGGCTTGTGAATCACCGTTGCGAACCGACATCCGAAAATCGCCGGATGCTAAGGTGAGCGGAACATTATCTATCGCGGTTTCCGTCATTTTTGAAAATTCTCTTAAATCCGTATTTGATATTTTGCACGGTTTGCTTTCCGGGCAGCCCGCGCCGAAAATTTCCAGAGAAGTCGTTTCCGCTTCAAAATCCTGCCCGGTTAATTTTACGTAAAATTGCTGTCCCGCTTTTGCTTCCGAAACGATTTCTACTTCCGACAGTCGCGGCACGGGACGGTTTATGCGCGCCGTGTTTGATTTCTCGATCAGCCAGCGTCCGTCGGTTTTGCGGAGCAGATAGCTGACAAAATAAGGACCGACGTATTTGTTTTTCTGCAATGTGCCGTCGTTAAAATAGACGGCGATAAACCATTTTTCCAGAGTTTTGACGACCGCGAAATTCTGCTCCCGGTTGATCTCGACCGATTGAAAATCCAGTTGCTCGCACTTTGTTTCGTCGCCGTATCGTCTGCCTTCATCGTTCATTTTTTTTACAGCTTCGCGGATTCTGTTGCGGTCGGCATTTGATTTGTGATCGAGTTCGGCTGTCCAATATTTATCCAGATGCGCCTCTTCAAACGCTGCCGGATTTTTGTAGAGCGCGAGCGATTCGTATAGCTGAGATTCTTTAACCGTTTTTCGGATTTTTTCCTCATCACTTTCGGAAAACCACGTCCAAGCCGTAAAACTTATCAGACAAATCGCCGCCAAAGCCGCAAAACCGAGCGCGAACTTCGGTTTAAAACGCGAAGAGACAATTTCTTCGCCCGAATCTTTTTCAGCTTCAGGCGAAACGGGCTGATATTCGGACGGTTCGTATTTAAAAGGGATCGAAACATTATTTTGATGAGGCACCGAAACATCATTTTCGTCCTCGGAAACATCGCCGACAAACGAATAACCGCGCCCTTTAATGGTTTCGATATATTCTTTGCCGGGCGCGAATTCGGCGAAAACCTTTCG
>JALYQJ010000541.1 GCA_030855875.1 Acidobacteriota bacterium | reverse complement strand
GGAAAGAATGAATACCGCATCTCTACCGATTAACTTGATTGTCAAGTGCTGTCCGGCGCGGGCGCGAAAGACATAAGTTTTTCCTTCTTCAGTGTCGCGCACGGCGCTTTTCAAAACCGTTTTACGTCCCTTCACTAACCGGATGCGTTGCTCTTGGGCTGAAATTAAATTCGCCGAAAGCAAACTCAAAACAATAATTCCAAATACGCACGCAATCTTCTTTCGCATAATTTTTCTCCTTCAATAGTTCGTCTTGCATTTCCGCGCTCGCGCAGTTTTTGAAAATTAACCGCCCGCTATCGCAGGTGGTTCTGACAATGTTTCGGTCAAAGATTTCAGGCAAACTAAAACTCTGTCGGTTTCGACAAAATGAACTTCGTCCGTTTCGACGAGGCGATAAATCTCGCGCTCGGTTGACCGGGTTAGAATTGCCGCCACTTGCGGCGTGGACATCTCGACCAGCGATTTGCATTCGGGGCAAAAGGATTCAAACTTCTCGCTCCGTCGGCTATACGCGACGGTTTCGCTGAGTTCGATTTCGATTTCCGTTTTTTGCTTCATTTGTTTTTCTTGTTTTCCTCGCAGTTCGGCGTTACAATTTGCCTAGAAACTCCTGATAATTTGGCCTGTAAATTTGTTTCAGCGACATCTTCGCCCAAACCTGCCGAAAAAGTCTTGGATTTTTTCAGACAAAGTTTTGACATTTTTCTGACAATGAACAAAGGAGTGGAAAACAAAGGGTTTATTTATGAGTTCGGGAAGTTTGTGCTTGACCCGCACGAGCGAGTTTTGCTCGCGGACGGCAAGCCCGTCCATCTCGCCGATAAGGTTTTCGACACGCTTTTGCTCCTTATTCAGCACAACGGGCGACTTCTGACGAAAGACGAAATGATGACGACGTTGTGGGAAGAATCTTTTGTCGAGGAAAGCAATCTGGCGAAAAACATCTCGCGCCTGAGAAAAATTTTGAACACCGACGGGTTTGAACTTATCGAAACTCTGCCGAAACGCGGTTATCGTTTTCGGGCGGATGTAAAAGAAATTGACGGCGAAACGAGTCTGCTCGTTCATCGGAGTTTGCGCGTCAAATTTTCGCAAACCGTTGAAAACGACGACGAACAGAAAACGCTGATTGATCCGACTTCGCTCGATGAAATTCACAGCATCGCCGTTTTACCTTTTCAGCCGTTGGGCGCAAAAGCCAACGATGATTTTTTCGGTTTGGGAATCACCGACGCGCTGATAACGCAATTGAGCCGCGCCGGACAAATTGACGTGCGCCCGACCAGCGCGATTCTTAAATATGATTTTTTGGAACAAGACGCGGTTTCCGCCGGTCAACAATTGCAGGTTGACGCGGTTTTAGAAGGCAAATTTCAACGGCTGGAAAACAAATTGCGGCTGACTGTGCAGATGCTTCGCACACACAACGGCAACTCGCTTTGGGCAGATAGTTTTAACGCCGAAGTTGAAGACATTTTCGCCGTCCAAGACCAAATTGCCGGGCGCGTCGTGGGTGCTTTGAGCAAAAAGCTGACCGATGAAGCGCAAGCCCGACTCAAAAAACGCGACACGGAAAATGTCGAAGCCTATCAGCAATATCTCAAAGGACGATTCTATTGGAACAAACGAACAATCGAAGGTTACGACGAGGCTCTCGAATGTTTCGAGAAAGCAATCGAGATTGACCCTTCATATGCGCTCGCCTACGCGGGTTTGGCGGACATTTACAATTTGCTTCCGCTCTATGACGGCTTCGCGCCGCACGATTATTTTCCGAAAGCGAAAGCCAACGCCTTGAAAGCTCTCTTCATTGACGGAAATTTGGCTGAGGCGCACGCCGCGCTCGGTCTGGCAATTTTGCATTACGATTGGAATTGGTCCGGGGCGGAGGTTTCGTTTCAAAACGCCATCAAATTAAATCCGAATTATTCGGCGGCGTACCAGTTGCTCGGAGTTTATTTGTGCCGTGTTGATAGAATCAGCGAAGCCATCATCGCCTTGAAAAAAGCGCAGGAACTTGACCCGTTATCGCCGATAAACGCCGTTTGGCTGGCGGAAGTTTTGCGTTATTACGGCGAAACCGAAGCGTCAATCCGGCTTCACCTGGAAACACTCGAATCTTTTCCCGATTTTTTCCTTGCCCATTATCATTTGGCTTTTTCTTATATTGATTGCGGTCGTTTCGAGTCTGCCGAATTTTATCGTGAAAAAGCCGTCAGTCTGTCAAACGAAAATTCCTTAACGCTTTCCCTGCAAGGCATTTTGCAAGCAGCATTAGGAAACAAATCGGCGGTTCAGGAAACTTTGAACAAATTATTGAAGATGAAGGCTGAAAAATATATCAGCAGCGCCAATATCGCGTCGGTTTATGCCGCGTCGCATAATGAAGAAAAAGCGATTGAATGGTTGGAAACTGCTTTAATTGAACGCGACCCAAATCTGACTTGGATAAAGTTCGATAAGGAATTTGAATTTTTGGGGAGAAATCCGCGTTTTCAAACGCTTCTGCAAGAAGTCGGACTTGCCGAGAAGGAAATTAAAACTCCGCAATCCGCAATCCGCAATCCGCAATCGAAAAAGGTTTTGCTCGCGCTCAGCGCGTTGTTGGCAGTGATAATTTCATATCTGGGATTTTACTTTTGGAAGCGCGAGAAATCAGTTGCTCAAACCGAAAACAGCGTGATTCGTCTGACGGATAATCCGAAACACGACAATCACCCGGCTTGGACAAAAGACGGGCGAATTCGCTTTATACGCTTTGGCAGCGACAGGCAGCCGGAATCCTTGATAATGAACGCGGACGGCACGAATCAAACCGTAGTTAAAGATTTTAATAATTTAGATCACGGCGTTTGGTCGCCCGATGGAACGAAAGTTGTTTTTGTGAAAAGAGGCGACAAAACCGCTTTTTATCTCGCCGACGCTGACGGCGCAAACGAAGTTCCTCTACCGTTTTTCGGTGGCAATTTCGATTGGTCGCGCGACAGCCGTAAAATCGTTCATCAAAAAAATGTTAGCGTCGGAGACCCGGACATTTTTGTTTATTCGCTCGAAACCGCCCAAAGCGAAAATGTTTCAAACAATCCGGCGTTTGATGCCGACCCTTCGTTTTCGCCCGACGGCAAACAGATAGTTTTTGCGAGCTTACGCGACGGAAATGCGGAAATTTATTTAATGAATTCCGACGGAAGCGATGTCAGGCGGTTGACGAATCATCCGGCTTGGGACAATCATCCTATTTTTTCGCCCGACGGAACGACTATCGCTTTTAACTCGGACCGCGAGAACGAAAACTCCGACATTTATTTTATAAGCGCGGACGGAAGCGACCTTCGACGCTTGACCGATTGGAAAACAAACGAAGGTGTCGAACCCGGCGGCTGGTCGCCGGACGGCACGAAAATCGCTTTTATCTCAGACCGCGACGGCAACGACGATATTTTCATCATGAGCGCGGAAATTTATCGCCCGCGCCTTGTTTTGGCGGATGAATCGAGCAATCT
>JALYQJ010000527.1 GCA_030855875.1 Acidobacteriota bacterium | reverse complement strand
GTCGCGGTAACGCTCGACCAGACAACCGGCAACGATGACGCGCTTGGTTATGCCGTTCGCTTTCGCGCCGGTCGCTTCGAGAATCGCCTCGACGGATTCCTGCTTCGCCGATTCGATAAAACCGCACGTATTCACGACAACCGTGTCCGCTTCGTCGGCGTTATTCGTAATTTCAAAGCCAGCCGCTTTTAATTGCCCCATCATCACTTCCGAATCAACCAGATTCTTCGGACAACCGAGACTGACAAATCCAACTTTTTTCATAGTTTATTCTGTGTTCTTATTTCTAAGGAAGTTAAATATTAAAAAGAGCAAAATCAAACCTGAAAGAAATGTATAAAATGATTCAATTTCATTAGTTACCAAATTATAATAAACTGAGTCCCAGCAAGGCTCATTTTTTAGACAATAATCAATTTTGTATGTTATCGAAGCAAAAAATCCGAAAATAAAAATCGAGAATGAAATGTAATCTGCCCATTTTCTGTTTAAGGTAAACAAAATACTTCCAATTAATAATAATGCAATCGGCAACAAATTTGGATAACCTGTTTTACTAAAAACAACAATTAACATCAAAACGCTTAATGCAATAGATAATAATAATCTTATTATTGAATATTTTTTCATCACTTGTATTGTATTAAGATTCTGTTTTTTCTAATTTGTCCAGCCAATCTTCAATCTCTAGCGATTCATCGTTCGACAAATTCTTTTCGCCGAAACGCACGCAGTTATATTTCTCCGTGATGCGGACGGCTTCGGGCATATTAAAGGCAAAGGCGAATTCCAAAGGCGTTTGATGCGATTCTCGCCTGAAACCTTTGCTTGCCAAAACTTTCTGCATTCTTTCATAAAATTCAACTATTGTCGCTTCGTTTTTTCTTTTCAGCCAGTTGAAAATATTTTGCCAGATTTTCAGCTTGATTATTTTGCGATAAAGCCGCATTGATAAAATTATTCCCAAAATTAACGCGATCAAATATACGATTCCGTAACCGATAGCTTTCGCGCTCGTTTCAAAACCTTTGTCGCCGCGAACTTCCTTCCACCATTCGGTTAATTCTCTTTGTTTTCCGCTTAACCACGAAGAAGTTTGGTTTTGATACGCCGCAAACCCGCTTTTTACCGAGCGAAAAAATGAACGCTGTTCCTGATTGTCGTAAGCGACGAAATATTGTATCCAAAATGTTTCGAGAGCTTCGACGTAATTATTAAATTTCCCGACAATTCCGGTTGATGAATTAGATTCGAGATTTTGCCCCGCGAAAGGTGTCGGGTCAAACGCTATCCAGACGTTTTCCGCCGGAAAATAAACTACAACCCAAGAATGGGCGTTTCTTTGTTTGACGACGTAAACATCGGCGGTCTCATTATATTCGCCTTGCTGAAAACCGTTGACGATTCGCGCTGCAACGCCTTGAGTCCGCAGCATTACCGCCATCGCCGTCGCAAAATATTCGCAATGACCTTCCTGATAATCAAAAAGGAACTCTGCCAGAGGCTCTTCGCCGCCCGCTTTTAATTCTAATGTGTAGCCGAAATTATTCTGTAAATAGTTTTCGAGTGCTTTCGCTTTGTCATATTTATTACCGGAATTTCCTGTAATCTTTTTCGCTAATTGCGGAATTCTGGCATCGAGTTTTTCGGGAAGCTGCAAATATCTCTGAAATTCGGGTGCGGGCAAACTGTTATCGGTTCGCAGACTTTGAATATTCGGAAGAGTATTGTCAGAAGTTACCCGATAGCTGATTCGTTCCGAATTATTATTCGGAAAACTTATTCCGTCATCAGAATCTTTAAACAACATTGGAAAATTTCCCCGAACAATTACCGGACGCGGCAAAGCAAATAACACATTCGTATCAATCGGTTCGAGGTAAATTATCTGCTCAGTCAAATTATCTCTATTGGCGGCATAATTAACCTGAACGTAATCATTACCGCCTTTATCAAATCGTTCGGTTGTCGTTCGTGATTTACTCCAACGATTATTTTCAAATTTATTTAACGCGACACCGCGCCAGCGAATATTATTCAAGTTTCCGTTTTTTTCTAACTTTACGCGCATTACAACTTGGTCGTTTTGTTGAAGTTTGCCGATATTACCTAATTCTACCGAATCGGAAAATCCTGTGTAGGTTGAAACGCTGTTTTGACTTCCGCCAATTCCCGCACCGCCAACTCTCGGAAGAAGGAAAAATAACGGAAGGGCGAAAATAACCGTCAGAGCTACGATTGCAGCACCATTTAAATGGAGCTGTAATATGTTTGTTTGATTATTTTTTGAACCGGATGCAATGATTTTAGATGCATTGACATCAGTTCTCTTTTGAACTATGTTCGATGTTTTTCTGATTTCAAAAACGATAACGGCACAAACGGTAATAAGCACATAAAGTAAAAACGATGCTAAATAAAATACGCTTATACTCAAACCGGCTGCGAGAAGCACCTGAAAAAACGACATTAAGTACAAAAAAATCCAATCTCTATCAGATTTTTTTTGTAAAATTTTGATTCCAGATAAAGATAAAATTAAAAGAGAAAGAACTCCCGTAACCATTAATTCGACATTTTCAAAGCTGAACAACCGCATTCGCCAAGTTAGATAAAAGCCCGGAAGAGCTAATACAATCAAGAATGTTCCCAAACGTTCTGAAATTTGCCATTTTGAATCTTCCAAAAACCAGGCGAGGATTATTACGAAAATAAAAAGGGGGAAAACGAAAACACTAAAAGTCCCGGAAGTTACAAGCGATATAAAACCACATAAAACCGTTAAATATGACAATATCTTGAAAATAGTTTCAATGTTATTAGTTTTGAAATACATTTTATTGTTAAGGCAACAAAGACGAAAGCCCGTTCAAATATTATATCTGAACGGGCTTTAAATTATAAATCCGGCGACTTCCTACTTTCCCACACCTGAAAGATGCAGTATCATCGGCTCTAGCAGGCTTAACTTCCGTGTTCGAGATGGGAACGGGTGTGACCCTGCCGACAATATCACCGGAA
>JALYQJ010000523.1 GCA_030855875.1 Acidobacteriota bacterium | reverse complement strand
GCGAGTTGTGATTGAGCCGGTAAATCCTTTGCCCAATCGAATTTTATTTGCGAATACATCGAAACCGGCGCGGGAACTTTTTTGATCGAACCGTCCGCCTGTTTTTCGTCAATCAGCGGCTGCGCGGAAAAGCTCGTTCCGCCGTCAATGCTGTATGAAACCTGCGGCGCGTCGGCGGCTCTGACGCTTCCGTTGACAAAGACCGTCCCTGCCGGAATTCGTCCGACGACGCGGTAATTTTGTGCTGAAGCGTTGCCTTCGTTGACCGAATTGATTTCCCAATTCAGAATCTCGCCGGATTTAACCGCGTCGGCTTTTTCGAGCGAAATCGTTTGATTGTCGCGCTGAACCGTGCCGGAAATCTGAACTTTCACTTCCGGTTTAATAAAATTAAGTGCGCGTCCGACCGATTCGTTTTGCGCGGCGAATGCTGCCATTCCGCTCAAAACGAAAAGAGCCAGCACGAGTTTCGGCAATAAGTGTTTCCCATTTAATTTTTTCATCATTAATCTCCTTTTTTTTTCAATCCCGCACGTAAACCAATTCCTGCTGACAAACTACCGGGTTTAAAGCGAATAAAAATTTATCGCCGTAAACCCGAACAATCTGCTCTTTTTACAAAAGGTGTTCGGAAAGTTTTTAAATCGAATTGCTTTCTTTTGAAGAGTGGAAAATGGTTTACTGTAAGATTGGGTCGTCAATCCCCGCAGATGATTAAGCAATGGTTGTGCCGATTTTTTTCAAGACGGATTGAATTGTGAGTTAAGTATCTTTTGAATAACGACTTGGAGACGATAAAACAAAAAGTTTCGGGTTGTTTGCGCGAATAAAAACTGTCAAACTGTCAGATTTTTGCCTGACACATTGACAGCCTGATTTCTTTTAATTGTCACGTTGGCGGAAATTACGGGCATTGGAAAATTGATTTAGAGGGCAATTTAGAAAATGAAAAGTATAGTTTGTTAGGTTGATCGGTTGAAATAATGAAATTTTCTCTCTGATTAATTCTAAAATCTTTGCGTCTTTGCATCTCTGCGTTAAAAAGTCTCCGCTTTTTTGAGACAGTCCTGATTATATTAAGTCTATTCATAGTCGCGCAGACGGCGATAGAGAGTTCGTTCGCTGATGCCGAGCAAATCGGCGGCGCGTTCGCGGTTGCCTTTCGTGAGAGCCAAAATTGAAAGAATATAGCGGCGTTCGAGGTCGTCGAGTTTGATAATCGAATTCTCTGCCGAAAGTTCAAACACGGACGATAAATCCGGCGGTGTTTCCATTTTTCCCTTTGAAGAAAATTTGTTTTGTGCGGGTGATGCGGAATATGTTTGAAAATATATTTGATCGCTTTCAATGCGGTCGCCCGCCGACAGCGCGGCGGCGCGCTCGATGATATTTTTCAGTTCGCGGACGTTTCCCGGAAAATCGTAATTTTCCAGTTTAACTCTGGCTTCGACGGAAAAATTGAGCGTCGGTTTACGAAATTGACGGCGGTAAAAATCCAGATAAAAATCAATCAATGCGGAAACGTCGGCGCGGCGCGTTCGCAGCGGCGGAATGTGCAGTTCGATGACGTTTAGACGGTAATACAAATCCGAACGAAAACGATTTTCGCGGATTGCCGTCTGCAAATCCTGATTGGTCGCGGCGATCAGGCGCGTGTCGGCAAATAAATTGCGCGTTCCGCCGACGCGCCGAAATTCGCCGCTTTCCAAAAATCTGAGTAATTTAACCTGCAAACCGGACGGCATTTCGCCGATTTCGTCGAGAAACAAAGTCGAACCGTCAGCGACTTCGATCAAACCGCGCTTGGTCTGATTCGCGCCGGAAAACGCGCCTTTTTCATAACCGAAAAATTCCGATTCAAATAAATTTTCGGGCATCGCGCCGCAATTGACCGAAACCATCGCCGAAGCGGAACGCTCGCTGCGGCTGTGAATATAGCGGGCGAGAACGTCTTTGCCCGTGCCGGATTCGCCCGTAATCAAAATTGTCGAATTGAGCGGCGCGACGGTTTCCGCCTGCTCGATGATTTGCCGCATCGCCAAACTCGCCTGAACCGGCTCGGCGACGGTTTTGGTCGGCGCGGTTCGGTTTTTGACGTAATCCTGTAAAGTCGAATTCTGGCGCACGAGGCGGCGTTTTTCCGCCGCTTTTTTGACGACGACTTCGAGCGCATCGGGCAAAGCCGGTTTTATCAAATAATCGTAAGCTCCGGCACGAATCGCCGCAATTCCCGATTCGCGTGAAACATCGAGCGTCAGCATTATGACTTCGGGCGCGTCTTCCAGCTTTTTTATTAACGGCAAGGCTTCCAGCCCGCTGACATCCGGCATCTGCACGTCGAGCAAAACCACGTCGAAATCCGTCGTCTGCAAAATCTGCAAAGCGACGGCGACATTTTCCGCCGCCTCCGCCGCAAAACCGAGTTGTATTAATTGATGCGTGACGATTTTTCGCTGCAGCAATTCATCGTCAACCACCAGCACCCGCAAAATTTGCATAATTGTATTTATTAGAGCGTGTCTGAAAAGTTGTAACGCCGCCATCTTGGCGGCTGTCGCGCTGCCATCTTGGCGGCGTGTATAACCGAAACTTGAATTAATACCAACAGTTTCTGACGGCAGGATGCCATCAGGACA
>JALYQJ010000482.1 GCA_030855875.1 Acidobacteriota bacterium | reverse complement strand
CAGCAAGATTCTTTCGACGTTTCTGCCCGAAAGTTTCAAGCCGACGCTCGATCTGCTCGAACAATACGGATTTTTGATCTTGATGTTTTTGATTTACGTCGGAGTTTTCCGGCTCATCATCACGCCGTTTTTTATCGCGCTGATAGCAATTCTCAAATAATTCATCTATGAAAAAACGAATTTTCAGCGGCGCACAGCCGACCGGCGAACTGCACATCGGCAACTATCTCGGCGCATTAAAAAACTGGGTCGCGCTGCAGGACGAATACGAAAGTTTTTTCTGCATCGTCAATCTTCACGCCGTCACTTTGCCGCAAAACCCGGAAATTTTGCGGCGGAAAACTCTGGATTTAGCGAGAATTTACCTCGCGTCGGGCATCAATCCCGAAAAATCTACAATCTTCGTTCAATCGGACGTTTCCGAACACGCCGAACTCGCGTGGATTTTGTCGTGCGTCGCCAGAATGGGCGAACTCGAACGAATGACGCAGTTTAAAGATAAAGGCAAAGGCAACGCGGAACGCGCCGGAGTCGGGCTTTTTACTTACCCGATTTTAATGGCTTCGGACATTCTTTTGTATCAAACAAATTTAGTTCCGGTCGGGCAGGATCAGAAACAGCATCTCGAATTAACGCGCGATTTGGCGGAAAGATTCAACCGTGATTTCGGCGAAACTTTTACAATTCCCGAACCGTTTATTCCGCCGGTTGGCGCGAATATTTTATCGCTCCAAGACCCGACGAAAAAGATGTCGAAATCGGACGAAAACGCGAACGGCGCGATATTTTTATTGGACGACGCAGACACGATTACGAAAAAGTTCAAAAAAGCCGTCACCGACTCAGGCACGGAAATCACTTTTGACGATTCGCGTCCGGCGATCAAAAATCTGATCACGATTTACCAACTGATGACCGGCAAAACCGCCGAAGAATGCGAAGCGAACTTCGCGGGCAAAGGTTACGGGCATTTCAAAACCGAAACCGCCGAAGCCGTCATCGAATTCTTAAAACCGTTTCAGCAGCGCGTTAAAGATTATTCCGACGAAGATTTGAAAGCGATTTTGAAAACCGGCGCGGAAAAAGCCCAAACGATTGCGCGGGAAACTTTGAAAGAAGTTTACGAAAAAATGGGCATTGTCGGAGCGGCGAATTAAAATGTCGCGGAGAGTTTGATGTATTTCATTGTATTTTTTGGGTTTTTGTTGATGCTTTTTAGCGTCGTGATGATAATTAAGCCCGAATATTAGACGGACGGAATCGTAAAATTCAGTCAAAAATCATGGTTTCATCCGTTTGAAATATTGAGCAGATTCGTTTTCGGCTTGGGTTTCGTCTTATTCGCCGAAGAAACGCTTTATCCGAAATTGACGTTAGCAATAGGTTATTTATTGATTGCCGTGAGCGTCGGACTGCTTTTTACGCCGCCGTCAAAACATAGAAAATTCGCCTTATGGTCGGCGCATAAATTTAGAGACAAATTCAGATGGCTTGGCTTCGGCTCGCTAATCTTCGGCGCATTTCTGATTTATGCGGCGACAAACTGAGCCGTTTTTAATCCGATAAAATTTCATCGCAAAGCCGACGCAATTTCGCGCCGGTTTTTTTTTGTGCAGAAAAAAGATCGGTAAAAATCACAACAAAATCGTAAAACCTTCCTGCTCGAAATGCCGGTCGTGCGTAAGAATTTTCGTAATGCCGAGGTTGCGACAGACATTCATCGAAATACAATCGGTCAAACTGTAACCTTTGTCGAGCCGCGATTCGTAAAGTTCGAGCGCGTTGAGAAATGTCGTTTCGTTTCGAGGAATGATTTTGACGCGGACATCAAGCAAGATTTCGCGGACAAACGCCGCAACTTTCAGCCGCATAAATTCACCGTGTTCCGAATAGAAATTTAGAAATTCGGTGAGAATATCTTCCGTCGTAACTAAATCAACATTTCTCGTCGCCGTTTCAATTTCAACCGCTTTTTGATGCCATTGATCTCGCGGATTGACGAGCGCGACAAGGTGGATTGTGTCAACAAAAAGTCCGTTCATTTTTTTGGTGCGCCGTAAAGATAATGGTCAAGATTAGCGGAAGCATCGGTCGGGATTTTGTCGAGTTCTTCTTCGGGAATATCTTTCAAATGCTCCTGCCAGATTTCCCAAAGTGTGCGGCGCGGCGGTTCGAGAGTTTCGACGAATTCCAAAACTTGTTCCTTTTGTTCATCCGACAAAACTTTAATTTTTCCGACAATTTTTTCAGTCACATCAGTTTGCATAAATTTCACCCGCGCAGATTTTAACATAATAGGAATTTCAGAATCGAAAGTGCTAAAATAAATTTCACCGTAATCTAATACACAAAACCGAAAACCCTTTTCGGCTAAACATCATTTCTAAAGGAGTAAAAAACTATGGACGCAGCGAAAAAATCTTATGACATCCCGAAATTCAAAGAACAATACGAAAATTTCATCGGCGGCGAATGGATCGCGCCGAAAGGAGGCGAATATTTCGACAATATCTCGCCGGTGGACGGCAAGGCATTTACCAAAATAGCGCGTTCGACCGAGGCGGACGTTGAACTCGCGCTCGACGCGGCGCATAAAGCGGCGGAGAGTTGGAACGTCGCTTCGGCGACGACGCGAAGTAATCTTTTGTGGAAAATCGCCGACAAGATGGAGGAAAATCTCGAACTGCTCGCCCGCGCCGAAACTTGGGACAACGGCAAACCGATTCGGGAAACGATGGCGGCGGATTTGCCTTTGGCGATTGACCATTTTCGCTATTTCGCGGGCGTGATTCGCGCCGAAGAAGGCGGCGCAACCGAACTCGACGCGAACACGGTTTCGCTGAATATCAAAGAACCGCTCGGCGTTGTCGCGCAGATTATTCCGTGGAATTTTCCGCTGCTGATGGCGACCTGGAAAATGGCTCCTGCGCTCGCGGCGGGAAATTGCACTATCGTCAAACCTGCCGAACAAACTCCGGCTTCGATTATGGTTTTGATGGAATTGATTCAGGACATTCTGCCGCCGGGAGTTTTAAATATCGTCAACGGTTTCGGTCCCGAAGCCGGAAAGCCGCTGGCAACATCCGAACGCATCGCTAAAGTCGCGTTTACGGGCGAAACGACGACCGGACGACTGATAATGCAATACGCTTCGCAAAATCTGATTCCCGTCACACTCGAACTCGGCGGCAAATCGCCGAACGTATTTTTTGAAAGCGTGATGGACGCGGACGACGAATTTTTCGATAAATGTCTGGAAGGCGCGGCGATGTTCGCGCTCAATCAGGGCGAAATCTGCACTT
>JALYQJ010000480.1 GCA_030855875.1 Acidobacteriota bacterium | reverse complement strand
TTAGACCGAAAATTGACAATATATTTGAGTTTAGTTTTATGGATGATTTTACGACTGTTATGCTTGCCAAAGAAGAATATGGAATAGATATGTCAGAACTCAAATATGAAGATGATTTTTATTCTTTCAGTGAGAAAAAATCTTATACAACTGAAGAGTTATACAAAAAATTTGATATTGAAGTTTTTGAGCATACTAATGATGAAAAATGAATTATATCGGCTCAAAATATAAACTTTCTAAATTCATTAAATCCGAAATCGAAAAGATTGTCGGAAAAATGAATGATAAAGTTTTTTGCGATTTATTTGCGGGAACAGGCGCGATTGGACGAAGTTTTAAAACCGAATCAAAGAAAGTTATTGCCAACGATATTGAGTATTACAGTTATATTTTGAATCAAAACTATATTGGAAACCACGAAAAACTAAAATATCAGTCGTATATTGACGAATTAAACGTCGCGCAGGTTGTTGAAGGTTTTGTGTATAAAAATTACTGTTTGGGCGGCAGTGGTGAAAGACAATATTTTAGTGATGAAAACGGCAAAAAAATTGACGCAATTCGGCAGAAGATTGAAATTTGGAAAAAGACTGAAGAGATTAGCGAAAACCTTTATTATTTTCTTCTTGCCAGTCTTTTGGAAAATGCCGACGCAGTAGCGAATACGGCGAGCGTTTACGGAGCGTATTTGAAGCATCTAAAAAAATCTGCTCAAAAGGAATTAAACATCAAACCGGCGTTGTTTGAATTTAACGACCACGAACACGAAGTTCACAACGAAGATGCTAACGAATTAATCAAGCAAATTGAAGGCGATGTTTTATATCTCGACCCGCCGTATAACGCCAGAGAATACGGCGCGAACTATCATTTATTAAACACAATCGCTCTTTACGATAATTTCGTTCCACGCGGCAAAACCGGACTGCGCGAATATAATCGTTCGCTTTACTGCAAGAAGAGAGAAGTTGGAAAAGCATTTGACGATTTAATCAAAAACTCCAAGTTTAAGTATATTTTTCTGAGTTATAATAATGAAGGTTTAATGAGCAAAGAGGAAGTTCGGGCAACGATGAGTAAATACGGCAGATACGATTTAACCACGACCGAATACCAAAGATTTAAAGCCGACAAAACCGAAAACCGCAACCACACCGCCGTCGGAACAATCGAATACCTGCATATATTAGAAAAATCCCAATAAATTATTGACAATTTTATCTGAAAATTCAGGTTTTGCTGACAATAAAAGTTGCCGCGTATCCGTTTCGATTTATTCTGATATTTGTCGCCGGAGACGGCGTGAGGTTTTTTAATCTTATTTCGTAGTCGGCAAATGTGACGATTTGCGGCTCAAGATTGGTGTTTATTTCAAAGGTTTTCGCCGCGCTTTTGCCTTTGCTGACTTTGATGGTTATTTTCGCGTTGCCCGCCCAGATGCAGTTGGTGTCGGTCGGGCAGCGCGAATCTTCAACAAGCGAAACGAATTTGATCGTTAGTTTGTCTTTGGTGACGATTTTTTGTTTGTTGATGAGTAGTTTGACTTCCTGATTCGTCTGCGCCTGTGTTTGCGCGAACGCGCCGAACACGAAAATTGAAATTAAAGTTGTAAATATAGTTCGCATAATTTTTATTTTTTCCCAGCCTGAATCGCACCCGATTCGCATTCTTGGAAGTTCGGCAGAACCTTTCAGTTGCAAAATAAAAAGACGGCTCAAATGTAAGCCGTCTTTTTATTTTTGGACATAATTTTTTGAAACAATTACGGCGTGAGCCATTTGGTTTCGATTTCGCCGTTTCCGTTCCACTTAAAAAGCGAGCGGCGGTTTCCTTTGACGGCTAATTCGAGACAATCAATCTGCTCAATCGTCGAAGAAACGACGACGAAATTGGCGCGTCCGGTTTCGGATTCTTCTCTAGTAGGCTCGCGGTCAATTAAATCTCCGGGCAGACCGGAAGTCGGTTTTTTGCTCGTTTGCGAAGGAGCTTCACCGACGTAGCAGCGGCGCGAGAAAAGTTCGGTCGTCGCCCATTGTTCTTCCGCCAGCGCGTCGCTTTTATGAATAGTCGCCGTGCCTTTGACGCGAACCTGCAATTTTTCCTTCGGATGATAAAATGCCCACGAAACATTCGGATTCGCCAGTATTTCCGAGACTTTCGGCGAACCTGAGTGAGTGTGAAAAGCGAGGCGCGGCGATTTTCTCCAAAATCGGCGCAGAACGACGACACGCAGTTGCGGTTGATTATCGCAAATCGTCCCGAAAACCGGCGTGTGAAACGGATGCGAACGTTTGAGCGTTCCCAAATCGAGATGTTTCCAAATATTTTTCAGAATCTCGCCGTGTGAAACCGGCTTTTCCCAAATACTTTCTACCTTCATAAAAATCCAGTCACAAATACAAAAAGTCAGTCGCAAAATAAGGCGATTGATCCGAATACAAATTTATAAAAACGACTGCTCAGGGGAAATTTTTGCGACGGTTAAAGATTATGATTGCGGCGACAACTAATCCGAGCATCGAACCTAAAAATACTCCCAGGAATCCGAAAGCGACGGCGAGAGCCAGTGAACCCGACACGACCAAACCCAATCCCGGCAGCAAAATACTCGTGCCTGCGCCGGTAATCGCCCCGATCACCACTCCGACAAATCCGCACAGCACTCCGCCCGCTGCCGCCGATGTCAATAAAAACCGTGAATTTGACATTGTAAATTCCCCTTAAAGAAAATAATTTTTACTGTTTTACTATTTTACTGTTTTAATTTATCAATAATCGCGTTGGCGAAATCAGCGGTTTTTGCCGTGCCGCCCAAATCTTTGGTAATCGTATGTCCGTCGGCGAAAACTTCGAGCATCGCTTTTTCCGTGCGTTCGGCGGCATCACGTTCGCCGATATGTTTGAGCATTAGAATCGCCGACATTAAAACGGCGGTCGGATTCGCTATGCCTTGTCCGGCGATGTCCGGCGCGGAGCCGTGAACGGCTTCAAAAACCGCGCCGATTTCGCCGATGTTCGCTCCCGGCGCAAGTCCCAAACCGCCGATTAAACCGGCGCACAAATCCGAAACGATGTCGCCGTAAAGGTTTTCCATCACCATCACGTCGAACTGCTGCGGATTCATCACGAGCTGCATACAGCAGTTATCAATAATCTTGTCGTCGGTTTCGATTTCGGGAAAATCCTTCGCCGCATTGTAGAAACATTCGAGAAAAAGTCCATCGGAAAGTTTCATAATGTTGGCTTTATGAACCGCCGTCACTTTTTTTCGTCCTTCGCGGCGGGCGAATTCAAAAGCGTAGCGCGAAATTCTCGTCGAAGCCTTTTCCGTGACGATTTTAAGACTTTCGACCACACCCGGAATGACCGTATGCTCCAAACCGGAATATAAACCTTCGGTGTTTTCGCGGACGATGACGAGATCGAGATTCGGATATTTGCACGGAATATTCGGCAGAGCGCGAATCGGTCGGACGTTCGCGTATAAATCTAGTGCTTTCCGCAGACCGACGTTGACCGACGTAAAACCTTTCCCAATCGGTGTCATCAGCGGACCTTTCAAAGCGACTTTATTTCGCTTGATCGAATCGGTCGCCGCTTCGGGCAAAGTCGCGCCGAATTTTTCGAGTGCCTGCGCTCCGAGAATTTGCGTTTCCCATTCGATGTCAACGCCCGAAGCCTCGATAATTCTGACGGTCGCGGCGATGATTTCCGGTCCGATGCCGTCGCCCGGTATCAAAGTGATATTATGTTTCATAGATATTTTTTCAATACGGTCTTTTAATTTAAGTTTTGATTATTTAAATTTACAACGGACAAAGGACAAACGACAAAGGACGCGAGAGATATTTTGATGAATTCAGAAGTTTTGATTGTCGGCGGCGGCATTATCGGTTTGGCAATCGCCCGCGGGCTTCAACTAAGCGGCATTAAGGAAATTACAATTCTCGAACGCGGAGAAATCGGGCGCGAATCGTCTTACGCGGCGGCAGGAATGCTCGCGCCATATGCAGAAACCGATGAAAAAACCGATTTCACCGAATTTTGCGCGAAAAGTTTGAATCTTTACCCGAATTTTGCTGAAGAATTAAATGCGGAAACCGGCGTTGACATCGAACTCGATTGCAACGGATCGCTTTATCTGGCTTTTACCGAAGCGGATTCAAAGGAAATCGGTCGTCGTTATGAATGGCAGAAACGGGCGGGTTTGAGTGTCGAACATTTAACGGCGCGGGAAACGCTCCGGGCTGAACCCTTTGTTTCGCCGGACGTGCGCGAAAGTTTGTTTTTTCCGAACGATTGGCAGGTCGAAAATCGCCGTCTGCTTTTCGCATTGGAAAAATACACCGAATTGAACCATATAAAAATAATCGAAAATGCGGAAATCGTTAATCTTTTAATCGAAAACAATCGGATAATTGGCGCGGAAACCGAAACCGTAAAGTTCCACGCCGCGACAGTCGTGATTGCAACGGGCGCGTGGACTTCGCTCATCAAAGCCGAAAGTTTTGTGTTGCCGCAAGTTAAGCCGATTCGCGGGCAAATGATAAGTTACCAGACGGCGAAACGGCTTTTCGGTAAAGTGATTTACAGCCCGCGCGGTTACATCGTGCCGCGCACGGACGGGCGAATTTTAGTCGGCGCAACCGTCGAAGACGCGGGTTTTGACAAAAGCATAACTGACGCGGGAACTGAACTTTTGCGCGAAACGGCTTTGGAAATGTCGCCGGGTTTGGGAAATTTGGAAATTGCGGAAAAATGGGTCGGACTTCGCCCGTTCGCAGCGGACGGTTTGCCGATTTTGGGCGCGTTTCCCGAAGTCGAAAATCTTTTCGTCGCTACGGCGCATTACCGCAACGGCATTTTGCTCGCGCCTCTGACGGCGAAAGTTATCGTGGAGAAAATTGCGAAAAATCTCGATTCCGAATATCTGAAAATTTTCAGCCCGCAAAGATTTCGCGCGGCGAGTGCGAAAAAGTTTTGAGTCCCGTCTTTAGGCGGATTTTTACGCCAGCGCAGCGAAGCGCGACGCGGAGCCGCCTGAAGGTGAGACTCAAAACGAAAATGTTAATCTGTATTTCCGTTTCATAAATTTTATGCGTAGTTTTTTAGTTTTAATTTTAATTTTATTTACAATCAATAATTTCGCCCAATCGCGGCGCGTTAATCCGAATCTTCCGGCGGCGACTTCTTCCGCGCAAAATCCGGCAAATGATTTGACTCCCAGACAAATGTTTGATGAGGCGAATGCTTACGCTAAAACGAAATTTGCGGAATACGAAAGCAAAAAAACGCCTTACAGCGAAAATTTGCGCCTGCAAACCGTCCGCGAACAAAAACAGTTGGCGGCAAAATACGCGGCTTTGGCTTCGGCGCGTGAAAATCCGGTGGGCGAAGATTTTTATTACGCCGGACTGCTGCACTG
>JALYQJ010000504.1 GCA_030855875.1 Acidobacteriota bacterium | reverse complement strand
TTTCGCCTTTGTCGAAAGCGTCGCCGGAGAATCCGCAGATTGCCGAGCGGTTTGAATTGTTTATCAACGGGATGGAATGCGCCAACGGTTTTTCGGAACTCAACGACCCGCAGGAACAATACGAGCGTTTCGTAGACCAAATGAAGGAAAGGGAAACGGGCGATCACGAAGCGATGGTGATGGACGAAGATTATATTCGCGCTCTCGCTTACGGAATGCCGCCCGCCGCCGGAATCGGCATCGGGATTGATCGCCTCGTAATGCTTTTGACGAATCGCCATTCGATTAGAGATGTAATTCTTTTCCCGCATATGCGACCGGAGAAGAAAGATGAGGAGAAAGGGGGAAAAGGAGAAGAGGAGAAAGAAGCGGAAGCGAGCGCGTGAAGGAAAACGGGAATTGGATTTTTTGCGGAAAAAATTTAGTATTTTATTTCAAAAGGAGTTAGAAAAAATGGGACAGGAAATGGAAAAGGATTTGATACCGAAAAAAGACGAAGAATTAACCGGAAGCGACATTCCGGGCGGAACCGGCGAAGTTTCCGACGAAGATATTGACGCGATTGATGACGGCTGCGGAAAAAACGCCCCGACCGGACAAGATCATTCGCTCGAAAATTACGGTGAATCAATGCCCGACGGCGGAGTCGGCGCGATTCAGGACAATTCCGACACGACTTCGGACGTTGCCCGAATCAAGGATTAAAATAGTTTGCAAAGTATTTGCCCTCGAAATACGCGAAAAAACGCTAAAAATTTAAAACTGAAAATTTGTTTTCATTTTCGCGCTATTTCGCGTATTTCGCGGGCAATAAAAAATTATAACTTTCAATTTCAAGGAAAATAATTATGTTCAAAGAAACCGAATCACAACTCGAAGGCATCCGGCAGATTTTCGCCGAAGCCAAACAACAGGACAATTGGAACACGGACGAGCAGATGCTTTACAGCTATTATTTCGTTGACGAAGACGCTGACAAACTCGAAGAACTCGGAATCAAGCTCGAAGAAAACGGCTACGATTTCATCGGCGTTTTTGAACTCGGCGACGAGGAAACCGACGAAGCGACCGGCGAATATCTGCTTCACATTGACCGCGAAGAAAAACACACGCCCGAATCTCTCGCCGAAAGAAACGTCGAACTGCAAAAAATCGCCGACGAACACGAAATCGAAACTTACGACGGCTGGGAGTTCGGCGAAGTCGGCGTTTATGACGACGATGACGAAGACGATGACGAAGAAGAAAAATCTTAATTTCAAGTTGAATGAAAGTATTTCTCTACACGGCTTTTGCGCTGACGGCGTTTGCTTTCAATTCGATACTTTGCCGTCTCGCGCTCGGCACAAAAGAGATAGACGCGGCGAGTTTTACGTCGGTAAGACTGATTTCCGGCGTTGTCGCGCTCGTTTTAATCAGTTCGTTTTACGATAAAAAAGAATCAATCAAAAAACGCGGAAATTGGATTTCCGCGTTTTTTCTTTTTGCGTACGCGATTTGTTTTTCGTTTGCTTACATCAATCTGACGACGGCGACGGGAGCGTTGATTTTGTTCGGTTCAGTGCAGGCGACGATGATTTCCGCCGCAGTTTTTTCGGGCGAAAAACCGAAAATTACGGAATGGTTCGGATTGATTTTTGCCGTCGGCGGTTTAATTTATCTTGTGTTTCCGGGCTTGAGTTCGCCGCCGGTTTCGAGTTCCGCGCTGATGATTTTTGCCGGAATCAGTTGGGGTTTTTACACGCTGCGCGGACGCGGAACCACAAACGCGCTCGCCGACACGACCGGAAATTTTCTCCGCACGATTCCGATGATTGCTTTAATTGCTCTGCCGTTCGTTTCGCAAATTCATTCGTCGCCGAAGGGAATTCTGCTTGCCGTTTTGTCGGGCGCGATTGCGTCGGGAATCGGTTATGCGGTCTGGTATCACGCGCTGAAATTTCACACGGCGACGCGGGCAGCGATTTTGCAGCTTTCCGTTCCGGCTCTCGCGGCGTTCGGCGGCGTGATTTTTCTGGCGGAAACAATTTCGGCGCGACTGCTTTTAGCGACGATTATAATTTTCGGCGGTATTGCGATTGCAATTGCGGGTCGCAAATATGATAAAAATAAAGTGTGAATCAAGAACCGGCAGAATCTTACAAAAAACCCGAAACAGTCAAAACGCTGCGTTTGTGGGAAATGATTTTTCTCGGCAAAGGCACGTTTACGCGCCAACTTATTCACGCTTTGATTAGCATCGCGCTCCGGCTTTTCTTTCGCCGGATCGAAGCCGTCAACGTCGAAAAAGCTCCGCAAGAAGGCGCGGTTATTTTTGTTTTGAATCACCCGAATGGTCTGGTTGATCCGGCACTCGTTTTCGTTTCCTTGCCGCGCCGCGTTTCGTTTCTCGCCAAATCCACGCTTTACGACAATCCGATTGGCGCGTTTCTTTTGCGGACATTCGAGATTCTGCCGATTTATCGCCGCATTGACGCGGACGCAAAAGCGCAGAGCAATGCCGTAACCTTCGATAATTGTTTCGAGCTTCTGCGGCGCAATCGCTGCATCGCAATTTTCCCCGAAGGAATTTCGCACGACGCGACGAAACTCCAACCGATAAAAACCGGCGCGGCGCGGATCGCTCTCGGAGCGTTTGGCGTGGAATCAGAAGAGGAGAAGAGGAGAAGAGGAGAAGAGGAGAAATTAGCCAAAAACCAAAAACCAAAGACCGAAAACCAATTCATAAACGAACAAGCGTCGGAACATTTTAGTTTAAAAATTATGGCGGTCGGGCTTTATTACACTTCAAAAACAGCGTTTCGGAGCGAAGCGTTGATTCGTTACGGCGAAATATTCGATGTCGAGCCGGTCGAATTAGATGAAAACGGCGAGCCGCCGCGCGAAGCGGTTTTGCGCCTGACGAATAGAATCGAAACGTCTCTGCGCGAAGCGACGCTCAATCTCGAATCGGAAAAAGAACTCGACGCGGTTCTCAAAGCCGAAGCGTTGTTTTCGTCGGTTTATGAAAATCTACTGTTCAAAGACACCTTGACGCAGAGTTTTATGCGCTTGCAGGATTTGGCGGGAAAATACAAAATTCTCGGCGAAAACGAGCCGGAAAAAATGCGCCGTCTGAATGAAAAGATTACGCAATATGAAACAACGCTCAAAACAAGCGGCGTGACGGCGGAAAGTCTGTCGGTTTTGCATCATCCAACTTGGTATGTTTTTCGCTATCTGATTTTGCGTCTGCTGTTCCTGATTTCGCTTTCGCCGCTCGCAATTGTCGGCGCGATAATTCATTCGCCCGGCTATGTTTTTTCCAATCTACTCGGTCGAATGGTGACGACGCACGACGTTGATTCCGCCGGTTCGTCTTCACAAATTCTCGCCGCCTGTATATTTATGCCTTTGACGTGGTTGATAACGGCGGGAATAATACTCTGGTTTTTCGGCTGGCAATTCGCGCTCGCTTCAATTCCGCTGATGATTCTTTGCGGCTACGTCGCTCTGCGTTCGTCGGAAACTTTGATTGATTTAAACGTCTGGCTCAAATCAGCGTGGCTTTTATTTCGCCAACGCGCACTTTTTCTGCGATTAATGGTTCAGCGTAAAACTCTGCAAAAGGAAATCGGCGAACTGATTGAAAAATAACATAAACATAAAATCAAAACTTTTAGAGCCGGTTTGTTGTAATATATGATTCTGATGTCAAATGTTTTTCGAGGTTGAATTATGAAGATAATAAGTAAAATTCTGGCGATTTTGTTAATTTTGGCGGCGATTTACACTTTCGATTTGCATAATTTCAACAGTTGGGTTGTTTCAATTTTACTTTTTATGAGTGCGCTGTTAGAACTTTCCCAAAATGAGAAATTCAACGAATCTATCAGAAAGTTTCGCCTTCTGCTGTTGATTTTCCTGATTTTGAAATTGTTGATTACCGGATAGATTATTCGTTCGCCATCACTTCGACCGGATCAATCGCCGAAGCCCGCCACGCCGGGTAAAGTGCGCCGAAAAGACTGCCGCCGACGGCAATGGCAATCGCCGAAAGTATCCAGCCGCGACTGAATTCAAACTGCAAATCGAAAGCTCTCGCAATCACGAATGCGGCGAAAAATGAAACGGCGAAACCGAGCAGAACACCGAGAATGCCGATTAAAAACGCTTCGCCCTCGATGACTTTGATAATGAATGATTTCGGTGCGCCGAGCGATTTTAAGATGCCGATTTCCTTGCGTCGTTCGGTAATGGTCGTATACATCGAAAGCAAAACGAAAATCGTGCTGACGAATGCGCCGAGTCCGACTAAAACGCGCAAAAATGTATTTAAGGCGGGAATCCTTTCCTGTTGATCAATAACCAGATCGCGTGTCAGATTCACTTTATTTCCGGGCAATTTTTCGTTGATTCGCCCTGCCACCGCTTCAGCGTTCGCGCCGTCTTTTAATTTGACCAGAATAAACGTGCTTTTGTCGGTTTGGAGCGCGTCCTGCATTGCTGCAAGCGACATCTTTATACGCGCTCCTGACGGCGGCGAAAAAACGCCGACCGCCGTATATTGTTTGTTGAAAATTTCGATTTTATCGCCGACTTTGACGTTTTGCTCTTTGATGTAGCGTTCATCGAGAATCACTTCGTCGTTTGCCGTCGCCGCGCGACCCGTGACGATGTTCATCTCGTTCATCGCGGCGAACGGCTGCCAGTCAACGCCGTCAATCTGCTGAATTCCCCAACGCTGATTGGCGTTTGACGTGATATAACGAATTACCGGAACGGTTGACGCAACGCCCTCGATTTCCATTAATAATTTGGCATAAGTCGTGCTGACCGAAGCGTATGAACTCGTCATTTCCATCGCGCCCGGTCTCGTAAAAACGATTTCGGCTTTCCAATTTGAAGCGCGTTTCGCCATATCTTCGGTCATTCCGCGGGCGAGTCCGGTAAAAAGAACGACCAGAATTACGCCGAGCGCGACACCGACGACGCTGATTAAAGTGCGAAACGGACGGATTTTTAAATTGGCTAAAATAAGTTCGAGCATTAATTATTAATTTATCACGGAGTCAAAACTTCCGCCGAGTAATCAAAATCTTTTACCGCATCCGTATCTGAAAATAAATCTTTCCGTTTTTGAAAATCCGCGAACATTTTATCGTAAGTTTCTAAAAGCCGGTCGGTTGATTTTTCCCAAGTGTTCGACCGGGCGGTTTGCAGAGCGTTTTCGACTCTGGCAGCGGTTTGTGCCGGATTTTCAATTGTTTCACGAATCGCGGCGGCGAATTTCTCGCCGGTCGGCTCAACCAGAAGAATGTTTTCGTCGGTCGCGTAAGACAAAATGCCGCCCGCGTTCGGCGCGACGACCGGAACGCCCGAAGCCATCGCTTCGAGCGGAGCGATTCCGAACGGTTCGCGCGGATTCGGATGAACAAAAATGTCGGCGTTAGCGTAATAATCAGCCAATAACTCTTTGTCGAGATGTCCGAGTTGAATGATTTTATTCGGAACCTGTTTGGCGGTTTCATCTTTCAGCCAATCGCTCTGTGGTCCGGCTCCGGCAACCAGAAGGCGATAATCACTCTTCTGATCCGTCGCCAGAATCTCCATAAAATCCGGCAAAAGACCGATATTTTTTTCCGGCGAAATTCTTCCGGCGTAAAGCAAAATAATCGAATTTTCGGGAATATTTGCACGCTCGCGCATTTCCAGTTTGACCGCGCCGGATTTTCTGTCGGGCGAAAAAAGCTCGCTGCTCACGCCGCGCGGACAAACGTAGATTCGTTCGCTCAAAGCGACGCGGGGAGCTTTGAAAACGCGCCAACTCCAATTAAGAAATTTTTCGCGGCGAGGCGGATTTTCCGACGTTTCGACGGCTTTGTAAAATTCTTCCGCCGTATAAGGCGAATTGGCGATGTGAAAATCGAAAGTCGGCAGAGTGTATTTGCCGATAATTGTTCGCGCCAGCCATTTACCGGTTTTTCCGCCGGTCATAAACGAAGAAATGTTATCGTCCATTCGCTCGCACGAAAAATGGACGAGCATCGGGCGATTAAGCTGCTTAAATTTTCCGAGACGAATCATCGCGCCGAGCATACTGAGCGTGTATTTATCGGTGACTTCAATAAAATCCGGTTTTTCGGCGAGCAAAATTTTGCGGATAATCGAACCGCCCGGCATATAATGCCACGGCATCATTAACCGGTAGCGTTTATCGAAAATCGGCGAATATTTGGCGGGAACGTAATAAATTTTGGCGTAATCGTTGACTTCTTCGACGGTTTCGGTTTCGCCCGGAACGATCAAACGGATGAATCTTTTGTGACGGGCGGCGGCGGCGAGCAGATTATTATACGATGTGCTGATTCCGCCGGAATTTTTGTGATAGTAATTCGTTAAATGAACTGATTTGATAGATTGGTTTTGCACTAAAATTAAAGTTTATCTCAATCGGACATTATTCTTTGACGCGCTGATTATTAAATCTCAAAATGACCGCGAAAAGCAGCGTAAAAACTAATAAAGTCGTCCACGCGCCGAGCGCGGTTGTCCACGCCCACGACCATTTGCCGCGCGCTCCGCCGAGAAGTGCGCCGACAATCAAGCCGAACGACGAAAACACGCCGATTGCCGTCAAAACTCTGCCTTCGCGGATGGAACACAAAATGACTTCGGGCAGAAACATTACGAATTCGTAAATGAGAAACGGAATTTTCTTCAGATCACTCCCCAAAGATTTGGTTTCTTCGCCCGCGCCGACCAATAAAACGCCGTGCCGCATCATAAATAAATTGAAAAGCGCGGAAAGAACCGAAAACAAAACCGATACGTAGAAGGCTTTCTGCCGCGCGTTGTTTTCCGAAGCCGCGAACACCGAATTAAAATAATTTTCCTGCGCGTAATGCGCCACATATTCGATTGAATGACCGAAAATAGGAAGCGAAATCGTGACGATTAAAGTCGCCAGCCAAATTGGTTGGGCGCGGCGGAACGACTGCACGATTGCGCCGGAAATGCCGGACGTTAGAAATCGAAAAGCGAGTTCGACCGAAACCGCCGTTAAAGTGACGATCCAGCTTTCCTTGCTCGCTTTATAAACCGTAAAGTAAAACGAGGCACGCAAAATCGCGCCGAGCAGTGCCGATTTCCAGTTCCAGCGCGTGATTAACTGCGCCGGATGCTGCAAAAGACTGCCGAAAACATCGCCGACGGAAATATTCTTGTCGTGAATTTCTTCCAAATCGTCGGCATCGGCGACTGAATAATGTATTTCTTCTGAATTAGTCATCTTTTCGTTGTTCGGCTTTTAGAATTTCTCAAATCGAAAGCCTCGCGGTAAGCGTTATAAACGCTCTCGAACACCGCTTCCCAAGAACGCGAAATGGCGAAATGCCGGGAATTTTTTTTCAACTTCGCTAATTTTTCTGGATTATCTATCAACTCGACGGAGAATTTGACGAAATCGTTAAAATCCTTGGCGATAAATCCGGTTTCGCCTTCCCGAACAATAAATTTCGGTCCGCCTTGATCGGTGACAAGGCACGGAACGCCCGACGCATTTGCTTCCTGAATCACGTTTCCGAAAGCGTCCGTGCCTGACGGAAACACGAAAATATCAATATTAGCATAGGCTTCGGCTAATCGCTCACCTTCAAGAAAACCCGTAAATTCCGCCGTCCGCATATTTTGTTCCAGAAACGTCCGCTCGCTGCCTTCGCCGACGATTGAAAATTTTATATTATTTTTGCCTCTGGCGAGAAGTTCTTTTTCGAGTTTGGCGAGAAGGCGAACATTTTTTTCGGCGCGCAGCCGACCGACAAAGCCGAAACATATTTTATCGTCGGTTTTTGTTCGTTTTTCGGGCGCGAACATATTCGTATCAACGCCGCGAATCATCAGACGCGCTTTTCTGCCCGTGCCTTTTTCGAGCATTTCAATCAATTCCTCGTTCGGCGCAAGCAGAATCTGCGGCATTTTGTAATAAAGTTTCGCGCCGTCCAAAATTTTTCGCTCGATAAAATTCGTCAAATTCCCTGATATTTTTTCCGGCAAAAAGCCGAATTTGTTTTGCAGACGGTGCGCGGCGTATTCGTGCAGATTGGTGTGCCACGAGCCGACCATCGCGGTTTTCATTTTCCACGCCAGATACGCGCCCGTAATGCTGACATCGTTTAAGCCGGTTATATGAAAAACATCGGGACGAAATTTTTCGAGTTCTTTTTCGATAAAACGGCTGTGACGCTGAAATAACGGATCGTATTTCAAATCTTCATCCATCGTAAATGAAGCCGGCGAGCGTTTGAGCGAAACGAACGTCACGCTGCCGTTTTGCGTGACTTCGGTTTTCGCGCCGGCGTGAACGCATAAAAAAGGGAAGCCGTGTTCACGGGCGTAACCGACGAGTCTTTGGCTGGTCATCGCAACGCCGTTTACTTCCAAATACGAATCGGGAAAAAAGGCGACGCGCAGAATTTTCTCCACGTTTCTCTTTATTAAATCTAGCTTTATTAAATCAAATGGCGGGCTGAAAACCCGCCGCAAAAAATTCTTGTCTTAAATTTGTTTTCTACAAAACCGGATCGGACGAAAGACCCGACGAAATTTCTTCCAAATTGGGAGTCTCAAATTTCGTCTGAGCAACCGTTCTCGGAACACGGTCTTTTTTGTTTCTGGCGAGAGCGAAAACCGGACGCATTTTCGGGCTTCCGAATACGCCGAGCGTCCAGACCGCCCAGCGCAGCCACGTCGGACCGCCGTAAACCCAATGCACCGAAAGCGGACGAACGCCGTGTCCGTCGCCGATGTCGTAATGAACGCGGTCAAACCATTTTTTGCGACCTTCGGGAAATTCCGGGTAAAATTTCAGGATTTCGGCAAAAGACTGTAATTGGCGCGAATGCAGCGGCTGTTTGTATTCGGGCATTAAAACGACTTCGCTGCGGCGGTCAATTCGGATTTCTTCGACAAATTCGTCAAACGTCCGGCTGTTCGTCAGATTGATAACCGTATTCGGTTTGCAGCCGTGACGGTCGCCGCCGGTAACGACCGGAAAGCCGAGAGCTTCCGCCATTTCAATCACTGCTTTATTCTCCGACCATTTACGAAAACCGTTGATTTCCAGAGCGTGAATCCAGCGACCGTGTTCCTTGATAAAATTTTTCAGCAGTTCGGCGTGTTTTTCCTTGCCGACCATTTCGATGTCCCAGAGCGGATGATTTAAAACGATCAAAATTTCGGGAATCGAATTGAGCAGCGAAAACGCTTCGTGCAGTTTTTCGCTGTTGTGATTTTCTTTGTTAAATGTGTAGCCGAGCAGAAACTGCGTTAACTCGTCGGCGCGATTCGTCGGCAGATTGTGAACGCCGACGTGAAAAAATCCGAATTCAAACGGAACCGTCCATTCCAGCGAAATCGGGGCTTTCGAGTTTTCGGTCTGTTCAATGACCTTTAAATTCGCGTCAATGCTGTCGTGATCCGAAATGGAGACGAGTGCGTTGAGTCCGGTTGCATTGATCTGCGTTTTTTCGAGATCGTAAACCTGCTGCGCCGTGAGCGGCGGAGACCAGAATGCAGTCGCAAAATTGACTTGGTTGCCTTCGCGCTCTTCGTAATTTCTTCTTTCTCTTTGCCAGAAGAAATTAATAATCGGAAGTTTGGCGGCGTAATGCGGAATGAAATCCAGCATTTCCCTGGAGTGTTCGGTATGACAATGGAGAGAAACACCCGTTTTAGCTTTCGGCGTTAAATTTTCGGCTTCGTGCAAAATGTGCAGTCGCGTATGTT
>JALYQJ010000497.1 GCA_030855875.1 Acidobacteriota bacterium | reverse complement strand
CTTCAATGCTCCGGCGAAAATCGTTCAGGTCGAGCCGCCACAGAAAATCCCTTCGTGACGACCGAGTTGGCGCGACATTTCAAACGATTCGCGGTCGGTGATATTGATAATCTCGTCAACCAATTTCATATCGGCATTGCCGACCGGAATGTTTTGCCCGATGCCTTCGACCAGATACGGTGTCGCTTCCGGCGCGTGTCCGGTTTCCTTATAAGTCTTGAAAATCGAACCGTACGGATCGGCTCCGATGATTTTTATGTTCGGATTTTTCTCCTTTAAATATATCGAAGTGCCGCTGATCGTTCCGCCTGTTCCGATTGACGAAACGAAATGAGTAATTTTGCCTTCGGTGTCGCGCCAAAGTTCCGGTCCGGTCGTGCGGTAATGCGCGAGCGGGTTTGCCGGATGATTATACTGATCCGGGTAAAAGCTGTTCGGCGTTTGTTCGGCGATGCGCCGGGCGGTCGAAACGTAATGATCGGGCGAGCCGTATTTGGCGGCGGCGGAACAAATCACCACGTCCGCGCCCATCGCTTTTAAGTATCTGCGTTTTTCGACAGAAACTTTATCGGTCATCACAAAAATACATTTGTAGCCGCGCACCGCCGCGACCAGAGCCATTCCGATTCCGGTATTGCCGCTCGTCGCTTCGATCAGCGTTCCGCCCGGCTTTAAAATGCCTTTCGCTTCGGCATCGTCAATCATCGAAACGCCGATGCGGTCTTTGACCGAATAACCCGGATTGAGTGATTCCATTTTAGCGAAAACTTGCGCCTTAATACCGAATTGTTTGGTTATGTTGTTGATTTTAACCAGCGGCGTGTTGCCGATAACTCCTAAAATATTTTCGTGAATGTTCATTTTTTATGATTGCCTGAATAGTGATCTTTGGGATTTTGTAAATATTAACTAACTTATGAGAAATGATTTTAGCCCGAGTTTTGCGCCCGTCAAAATTGAAACTTGAAAAAAAAGCCTGTGCGTAGCAATAAACAGCAAATTTTTCAAACTGCCGAACCGTATAAAAATCATTTTCATAATCTAAAAATCGCTGTCAAAGGTTTCAATAATTTAATAATTTATCGAAACCGGACGGGGATTTTTGTCGAAGTGATAAGAGGAATTAAATTTTAACAGAGCGAGCATAAATAAATGAATTTAGAAGGCAAAACAGCATTAATCGTCGGCGCGGGACGCGGCATCGGACGCGCTTCGGCGGAACTTTTCTCGGACGCGGGCGCGAACGTCGTTATCAGTTCGCGCAACGAAGCCGAATTGATGGAACTCGAATACAAATTAAACACGCGCGGCAACGCCGATGTGCTTTCGTTTGAAGCAGATGCTTCGGTCGAATCGGATGTTCAGGCGTTGATCGAAGAATCAATCAAACGCTTCGGCTCGATTGATTATCTCGTTCACGCCGCCGGCGCGGGAATTTTGAAACCGTTCGGCGAATTAACGGCGGAAGATTTGGACGCGCTTTTAACCGCCAACGTCAAAACCGCATTCAATGTTTTACAGGCGGTTTTGCGGAAAATGGCGGAAAATAAATTCGGTCGCGTCATCGCCATTCCGGGAATTTTGGGCAAAGCACCGATGATGCAAGCCTCGGCTTATTGCGCGGCGAAATACGCTCTGACGGGAATGATAAAATGTCTCGCGCAGGAATATAAACGCTTCGGAATTCGTTTTTCACTGATGCACTTCGGCGGAGTTGATTCAAACTTCTGGGACGACATCACGATGAAAGTCCAGCGCGACAAAATGCTGTCCATCGAAGCAGCGGCAAACGCAGTTTTCTTTGCGGCGACGCAATCCGGCGAAGGCGTGATGGCGGAAGTCGTTTTGATGCCGGAGAATCATCAATTGGTTTAAGAGATTTTAGCCGCAAACAAACGCGAAAGGTTACGAAAAAATTATTGTTTCGGCAATCATTTTGCGTTAATCTCATAAAAAGTGAGGCATATTATATGAATTGGCAAAATAAAATCGTATCGGATAAAGATATTTTGCTTGGCAAACCGACGATTGAGGGAACGCGACTTTCGGTTGAATTTATTATCGAACGTCTGGCGAGCGGCTGGACGCAGGAACAGCTTCGAGAAAATTATCCGCGCTTGTCGAGAGAAGATTTGCAGTCGGTTTTCGCTTACGTGGCGGATTGATTGTAAAATTTCATTGGAGATTACAGTTATGTTAGAAATAAAAGGCAAAGTTCATAACGGCGCGGTTCTGCCGCTTGAGCCGCTAAACGATTCTTACGAAGGCAAAGAAGCGATTATTACAATTGCAGACGAGCCGGAATCGGAAAATCAAAAGGGCTGGAAAAGATTGATGGCGGTTATTGAGGAAAATCAGATTGACGCGGATATTACTGATTTAGCTCACAATCACGATTATTATTTATATGGCACGGCAAAGCGTGAAGATTAAACCGCGCGAAAATGTTTTCGCTGATACGGCGGCTTTCGTCGCGCTTCTGATTCGCCGAGATAAATTTTATCAATCGGCGAATGCGATAATGGCTGAGTTGAGCGAGAAAGATACGAAACTTTTTACTACTGAAATGGCTTTGGTCGAACTTGCCAACGCGCTTTCGTCAGTTGAACTTCGAGGCAAAGCCATAATTTTGATTGATGAACTGCAAACGCTACCGAATGTGGAAATTGTTTGGTCAAGCGTCGAATTATTTGAAAAGGCTTGGACGCTTTACCGCGAAAGACCGGATAAAGAATGGAGTTTAACCGATTGCGCGAGTTTTGTCGTTATGCGTGAACGCGGAATAAATACAGCTTTCACTTCCGACAAACATTTTGAGCAGGCGGGATTTGTTAGACTTTTGGAGAACTAAAATTATGCGTCGTTACACTTTTTATTTGGCGGTTGCGCTGTTGGCTTTCGGGATTGGCTCGTTTGTTGTTTTTAAGTTTTATTGGAAAATTGATGAATCTCCGGTAAGCAATGAAAATGATTTAGCAACCAACAT
>JALYQJ010000495.1 GCA_030855875.1 Acidobacteriota bacterium | reverse complement strand
AAAATTCCGCCCGTATCGAGTCCCGCGTCCATCTGCATCGTCGTCACGCCGGTTTTCGTTTCGCCTCTGATGATTGCCCAATTTACCGGCGCGGCTCCGCGATATTTCGGCAAAAGCGAAAAATGCACATTTATCGCGCCTTTCGGAAACGCTTCGAGAAAAGTCTGCGGCAAAATCCGTCCGTAAGCGACGACGACGACGACATCAGCGTTATGCGATTTGAATATTTCTAAGGCTTCGGGAGTTTTGATTTTCAAAGGCTGAAGAACCGGCAGATTATTTTCGAGCGCAAATACTTTAACCGGCGGCGCAGTTAATTTATTGCCGCGTCCCGCAGGTCGGTCAGGCTGCGTGTAGACAGCGGCGATTTCGTGACCGTCGCGCAAGATTCTCTCCAAACTCGCAAACGCCGCTTTCGGCGTTCCCATAAATACGATTTTCATAAACAAAGGCGAAAAATCAATGATAAAGAAAAAAGACGCGAGCGTAAAACCCGCGCCTTTTTTCAATTTGCAATTGCGACTTTTTTAATAAGCGCAATGATAATTATAAGTTTCATAAACGCGCGTCCATTTTCCGTTTTGACGGCTGTAAACATTGTAATTATAACCTTCAAACGCTTTTCCCAAAGTAAATATTTCGGCGGTCGTATCGCCGTCGTATTCGAGCGCGTCAAGCAAAAGTTCGTGTCCGATTCCTTCTTCGTCCAAATCCTTTAATTCGCCGCTCATCACATCGTCTTTACCTATTTTTTCGTATTCGCTGTAACCGAAATTGTATTTTCCGTCCTTCGCCTTTTCAGCAATAAAGAAAAGTAGATTTCGTTCGTCCGCCGAATTTTCCGCCCAAAACGTGCCGACCATTTCAGCTTTCCCGTCATTGTCCACATCAAGCGCGGTCAAATTATGATATTTCATATTTTTAACCGCATCGGCTGAAATTCCCTGCTTTTTAAATTCGGAGCGAACGAGCGATTCGATTTCGGCGCGTTCAGCCGCTGTCGGCAAACGACGAACACCCGAAGCGGTTTTCGCCGCCGGAGTTTGATTCGTCGCCAAACCCATCACCAAACCTTTCAATTTGGCTTTTGCGGATTCAGTCGTCACGGTCGCCGCATTTTTGCCGCAGTCGGATTTCGGATTAGAACTCTGAACCGTCACCGTCCCGTTTTTCGCCGCGCCGAAAATCAAATTGTAAATCGTTTTCGGTTTGTAGAAACTTTTCGCAAAGTTCAGGAGCGATTTTTCTTCGCCGTCACCGCCGGCTGCGGCAACCATTTCGCCTTTGTCAATTTCGCCAATCGGTTCAATTCTTTCACCGTCCATCAAAACGGCGAAAACAATCGCCTTCGGCTTAGCCGCCGGTTTCGGTTTGTCTTTTGTATTTTTTTGCCCGAAAACATTGATTCCGAAACTCAAAACCAACAGCCAAACGAATAATTTTACGCTCAAAGCAATTTTCATAATTTCAAACTATTCAGATTTTTTGCGAAACGGATTTTCCCTGCATAAACTGCAAAAGATATTCGCGTCCGCCGGCTTTTGAATCGGTTCCCGACATATTGAATCCGCCGAACGGATGAACGCCGACAAGTGCGCCGGTGCATTTTCTGTTCAGATATAAATTACCGACTTGAAATTCACGCTTCGCTTTTTCGAGATTTGACTGCGAAGTCGAATAAACCGCGCCCGTCAAACCGTAAAGCGTATCGTTGGCTATTTCGAGCGCGTGATCGAAATCTTTTGCCTTGATGACCGCCAAAACCGGCGCGAAGATTTCTTCCTGTTCGACGCTCGAATTCGGCTGAACGTCGTCAATGATCGTCGGTTCGAGATAAAACCCGTTTTCGCTGTCGCCGCCGCCGCCGACGACGACTTTTCCGCCTTCGGCAACGCCTTTTTTAATCATCGAAGTCGCGTTATCAAACGATTTTTGATTGATAACCGCCGTCAATTCCGTATCGGCTTCGGTCGGAAGTCCGACTTTCAGCTTTTTCGTTAGTTCGACGATTTTTTCCATCAACGGCGCGTGAACTTTTTCGTCAACGATCAGGCGCGAACACGCCGAACATTTCTGTCCCTGAAACCCGAAAGCCGCCGCGACAACTCCCGCCGCCGCCGAATCGAGT
>JALYQJ010000494.1 GCA_030855875.1 Acidobacteriota bacterium | reverse complement strand
GGAAATTCTCAGCCGTTTGATGGTTTTCAACCAGTTTGTCATAATCTTCTTCAGACAAATTCTTGATAAATTTATTTGGCACATTCATATTGTTATTATATTACAATATTTCTGCCTGCCTGCTTATATAGATAAAAAACAAGTGAAATAAGCACTTTTTCACCTGATGATAAATTAGAAAAATTTATTTCCTCATTTAATATCGTATGAGTAAGTTTTAATTGGTAAGCATCTCTTAGACCATTATTTTCAGGGTCATTAATTTTAAATGGAAGTTTAGATTCCTTTATTATTTCTCTTAAAACCTTCCAAGGTTTTTCGCCTATTTCGTTTTTTATTTCTTCCTCGGTTTTATGTTTTGCTTGTAGTTCAATTTCAGACAATCTGTAGTTATAAAATACTTCACTGATTTTTTGGCTTAACTGTGATTCCTGCTCAATTAAAATTTCTGGAAAAAACTTGTCGAATTCCTGTTTTGTTACTTCTCTTGGATTAGATTTTCCAGAACGTTTTAATATTTTTTGGAAAGCATAATAGTGTCGTATATAACCTTCTTGATTGGGTTGAAAACTGCCACTTATAAAATTACCGTAGTAGCTATTTGACTGCGATAAAATACTTGATAAATCAACATTTCCAGTATTATCTAGTTGCCATTCTCCCTTTAAAAAAGTTACTTCGTCTGGCTGGATAGTTTTTCCTGCTATTGAAACTCTTTCTGTAGTTCCGTTTCTATTGATTAAGGTAATGTAAATTAACTCAAGAAGTTGAGATTTCCCCGTCCCATTTATTCCAGTTATGACAACAAAGTTTGGAATATCATTCCAAACAAAATCTGTTATTGATTTATACTTTCCCGTGAATTGTATATCCATAATTTTGTGTTCATTTATAAATCAATCTGAGTTAAAATTCAATCATTATGGCACTGGCAAAAATAAAATCGAAACCGTATTTCACAGTAGAGCAGTATCTTGAATATGAGCGCGAGGCTGATGAGCGGAGTGAGTTAATTGACGGCGAGATTTACGCGATGGCGGGCGAAAGTCCCGGACACGGGGACGTTTCGATGAATCTCGCGGTAACTTTGGGCATTCAGCTTCGCGGAACGCGGTGTCGCGGCAGAATAAAGGATACAAAGGTGAAAAGCGGCGCGTTAAAAGAGCGTTTCGGGAAGGGAATGATTTCTTACCCTGATATTGTCGTGATTTGCGGCGAGCCGGAATATCACGATAAACATTCCGATATTGTGCTGAATCCGACGGTGATTATCGAAGTCTTGAGCGAATCAACCGCCGACTTTGATAGAGGCGTGAAGTTCACAAGATACCGGATGTTTAACCCGACGCTGACCGATTATATTCTCGTCTGGCAGGACGAACCGATCATCGAGCATTACATCAGACAGGCGAGCGGCGATTGGCTGCTTAAGGAATATCACGGTTTGGACAAAAGTTTTCGGATTGATTCGATTGATTGTTCGCTGAATATGGCGGACGTTTACGAACGCATCGAATTTGAATAAATTATTCTTCCCAATCGCCGACACCTTCGCGTTCGACGTGGTAGCCGGATTTTTTCAGGTGGCGCGTTACTTCGCGTCCGTGGTCTTCGTCGCGGACTTCAAGGAGCATTTCGATTCCGACTCTGCCGAGCGGGGCGAGCCACATTGCGCGGCGGTGATAAACTTCGATGACGTTGGCGCGGGTTTCGGCGACGTGTTCGAGCAGGTTGGCGAGCATTCCCGGTCGGTCGAGAACGAGAAGTTTGAGCATTATGTAGCGTCCCTGCCGCACTAAAACCTGTTCCAAAACTCTGGCGAGCAGATTTGGGTCAATATTTCCGCCGCACAAAACCGCGCAAATCGTGTCATTGGAATCAACTTTTACTTTTTTCGCTAAAACGGCGGCGAGTCCGGCTGCGCCCGCGCCTTCGACGACGAGGCGGTTGTTCTGGACGCACGAGAAAATGGCGCGGGCGATTTCTTCTTCGCTCACTTCGACGACTTCATCAACCAATTCTTTGATAATCGGCAAAGTCAGTTTGCCCGGATGTTTGACGGCGATTCCGTCGGCGATGGTTTGTCCCATTTCAACGCCGATTGGCTCGCCCGCGAGCAGTGATTTGTTGACCGGCGCGGCGACTTCCGCCTGAACGCCGACGATGCGGACGTTCGGCAAAAGGGCTTTCGCAGCGATGGCGATGCCGGAAATAATTCCGCCGCCGCCAATCGGGACGACGATCACGGTCGCGTTCGGCAGCGATTCGGCGATTTCCAAGCCGATTGTGCCTTGTCCGGCGATTATTTTTTCGTCGTCGAAGGCGTGAACGTAAGTGTATCCGCGTGATTCCTGTAAATCTTTTGAATGCTGAAACGCCTCGTCGAACGTCGTGCCGTGCAGAATAACTTCCGCGCCGAAGTTTTTCGTCGCCGTGATTTTCGTCAGCGGCGCAAATTCCGGCAAAACGATAGTCGCTTTGATGTTGTGCAGACGCGCCGCGAGCGCAACGCCCTGCGCGTGATTTCCGGCGGACGCGGCAATCACGCCGCGCTGTTTTTCATCGTCGGAAAGGCGATGAATTTTGTTATACGCGCCGCGAATCTTAAACGAACCGCTGATTTGCAGACATTCGGCTTTTAAATACAGATTCGCGCAGATTTCAGCGGATATTTTGCTGTCAGCCAGAATCGGTGTCGGAATGATGATGCCTTTTAGGATTTCGCGCGCGCTTTGTATATCGGAAATTTTGACCGTCATAATTTTGAAAAATTATACGCCGAAAACTTCGCGGGTTGTAGTTTTGAATGGAAGAATTTGAATGTTTAAAGAAAAAACGGAGATGTGAAAACGATTATGGAATGAACATAGAAGATGATTTGTAGATATAAAGCGGTAATATGATTTGCTGACTAATGCCTTTTCGCGGCTCCGCTTTTGTTTTGAAAGAACTTTTGTCGGCGGCAAGTCCGGCTCTTTTTACTTTTCAGGCTATTTTCCTGATCCTAATATTTAACGCGCAAAGTTTCGGGCAAACATATCAAAATATTTTGCAGATTAGTTTTTACTTTGTTTGCGCCGCGCAATTTCCGCCTTTTATAAAAATAGGCTATATTTATGGCACATCCTTTGGAGGTCAAAAAATGGAAATATTCGGTTTGAGCTTTATTTTTTTAGCGTTTATCGGAATCGCTCTTTTGGTTATTGCGGCGAAAACAATAAAAATCGTTCCGCAGTCGTCGGTTTTGCTGATTGAAAGACTCGGACGATTTCACCGCGTCGCCGCCAGCGGCTTGAATATCATCGTGCCGTTTTTTGAATCGCCCCGCGCGGTTTACTGGCTGAATGTCCGACCCGGAACTACTTTTGTTGATTTGCGCGAACAGTTTATTGATTTGCCGCCGCAGCCCGTCATTACGCGCGATAATGTAACGATAAATGTTGATTCGGTCGTTTATTGGATGATTACCGACCCGATCAAAAGCGTTTATGAAATAAATGATTTGGTCGGCAGTATCGTTCAGTTGACGATTACCGGAATGCGTTCGGTGATGGGCGAGATGGATTTGGATCACACGCTTTCAAACCGCGATCAGATTAACTCGAAACTTCGCCTTATTTTGGATGAGGCGACCGATAAATGGGGCGTAAAAGTCACGCGCGTTGATGTCAAAAACATTAATCCGCCCGAAGACGTTCGCATCACGATGGAGAAACAGATGACTGCCGAACGCAATCGTCGTGCGCTGATTCTGCAAGCCGAAGGCGACAAGCAAGCCGCGATTACACGCGCCGAAGGTGAAAAACAAGCCGCCATTACGCGCTCGGAAGGCGAAAAGGAATCGGCGATTTTAGCGGCGAACGGCGCGGCGCAGGCGAGATTGCAGGGAGCGGCGGCGGAAGCACAGGCAATCGCGCAAATTTCGCAGGCTATCGGCGATCCGGTGCAGACAGCGCAATATCTGATTACAACGCGCTACATCGAATCGCTGCGCGATATGACGAAAACGAACAACGCGAAAGTGATTTTTATGCCGATGGAAACTTCGAGTATGCTGGCGAGCGTCGGCGCACTCAAAGAGGTTTTTGCCGAAACGGGCGAGAAAAACGAGCCGCCGGTGCGAAATCAAAATCCGCGTCCGCCGCGCGAATTAGACAGATAAACTCATTTTTTATAAGGTTGATATGTAGAAAAGTTTTATGTTAAAAATCGCTTTAGCAGTAATTATAGTTTTAATAATCGGAGCAATCGGCGCGGCTTACGCGCTCGGATTTATCTTTAATCCGTCGCCAAAAAATCCGCCGCCGCAAAAATCTATGTATGAATTTACGATGAAGGACATTGACGGCAAAGACGTAAAACTCGATGCTTACAAAGGAAAGGTCGCGCTGATCGTCAACACCGCGAGCAAATGCGGTTTAACGCCGCAATACGAAGGTTTGCAGAATCTTTACGACAAATACAAAGACAAAGGTTTCGTCGTTTTAGGATTTCCCGCCAATAATTTTATGGGACAGGAACCGGGAACGGAAAAGGAAATCAAGGATTTCTGCAACTTGAAATATAAAGTGTCTTTCCCGATGTTTTCAAAAATTTCGGTCAAAGGCGCAGACCAACATCCGTTTTACACTTATTTGACCAACAAGGAATCGAATCCGGGTTTTGAAGGCGATATTACGTGGAATTTCGAGAAGTTTTTAACTGACGAAAACGGAAAGATTATCGCCCGTTTCAGCCCGAGAACTCTGCCCGACGCGCCGGAAGTTGTCGAAGCGATTGAAAACGCTTTGAAGTAACAGTAAAAATTAGTGGAAAAATTCTGAAAGTTTCCTTCGTTTAAGTCTTTAGTTTAGAACTTGTTGCTTTTTCATAAATAGAGCCTGCCGGTTGAAGTCGGCTTTCGTAAATCAAAATCTCCCCGACTTCAAAACCGACAGGCTCGAATTCTTTTTGCAGATGTCTTTTAATTAATCGCAGCGATTTTTCCGGTTCGCGCAAACGCCCAATCGTCAGATGCGGTTTGTAGTTTCGATTCTCTCTGGCAAAACCGACTTTTTCACATTCCGTTTCAAGTATTTCATTCATTCGCACCAAACTTCCCGCTTCGTCTTTTACGTCAATCCACAAAATACGTGACTTTAACGGATTTTGTGGAAAAACGCCGGTTTCGGCTATACGCAGACTAAATGGTGGAATTCGTTCGGCAATTTCACCGACGATTTGGAATATTGTTTTTAATTGATTCTTGTTCGTGTCGCCGAGAAATTTAAGCGTCAAGTGAAGTTTCTCCGGCTTTTCCCAACCGACACGATCTCTCGCAAATTCGGTTTTTAATTCTTCAATATAATCCGAAACTTTTTGAATCGCCTCAGTGGAAATATCAAGAGCGACAAAAATTCTTTTCATACTGAAAATTTACCGCGCAATAAAAAAGGTTATCGGTAAAAAATTCAACCGATAACCTTTTTTTTCTATAAGCAAGCCCGCTCTTCTTTGATAATTGGAGGAAAGTAATAATGACCGCGCGTTTCGAGCGTTTCAGTATTAAACGGCTTTCTCGCCCCGCAATTGAGGCAGCTTCGATATGCCGTTTTTCCCTGCGTAAACGGGCGGCTGATGTTATCGTGCCAACAGCCGAAAAGCGTTGTTATTAAACCGACTTTTTGACCGAAAACAAACCGGTCAATGTCATTTTTTAATTTTCCCCTATTAAATATGAGCCTTTGAAATTTATTTAGTAATACTTCGGTTGCCATAATTCGTTTTCCCCTCTCAAATTTCAGTCAAAATAAATCTTCCGAGCGTCGCTCAAGTTGTCTTGCGGCTACGTCAGCAAGATTTGTGCCACTAAAGTAAAATCGTGTAAGTTGAATAAAACTAATAAAACATCAAACATTCCAGATTATTACTATTCAGCGAATTTTAAAACTTGTTCGTTTTTTATACAGTCAGCCGAATTTACCGTTGGATTAAAAATTAACAAACCTTTTAATCTCCATTTTCGGTAGTCAAAATGCTTGTTGCCGGAATATCAGATGCAATCAACACAAATAAAAAAAATAATTTGGAACTTTTTGTTTTTTAGGGCGTGAGAGTAATTAGGAAAATGGTAATCCTTCCTTAATCCGAATGTAAAACTTCAGCCTGTCACGAATGACAGGCTTTTTTTTGTAATTTTTAAACTCAAAATAAAGTTAGAAATTTGACCGGAGACGAAAAAATTATTTCGCCTGTTCGTGAATGGTTTTTAAGCGGTTTAGTTCAAAGTTTCGCACACCGTTTGGCGTTTTGACCTTTATTTCATCACCTTCTTCCTTTCCCATCAAGGCTTGACCGATTGGCGAAACGGTCGAGATCAAACCGTTTTCCGGGTCGCTTTCTTCGGAGGTGACGAGGCGATAGGTAATTTTTTCGTCGCGTTCGAGATCGTATAAAACGACGGTCGAGCCGTAGGCGGCGCGGTCGGTCGGAATTTTCGAGATGTCAATAGATTCGACCTCGCCTAACCGCTGACTAAGTTGAACGACCCGCGCCATCACAATTTTTTGACGTTCCAAAGCGGCTTTGTATTCGGCGTTTTCTTTTAAATCGCCGAATTCACGCGCCTTTTGAATTTCCTTTGGTAATTTAAAGCGCAGTTCTTGTTCAAGAGCCGCCAATTCTGCTTGTATTTTCTTTCTGATTGCTTCCATATATTTTAGTAGAGAGTAGAGAGTAAAGAGTTAAAGTCTTGCTCTCCACTCTTTACTCTCTACTCTCTACTCATTAAAGTTTTGATTCGTTCGGCGCGGCGAAGGAAATGCCGATGTCGCGCGCCGTGCGGACGAGCTGCCCGTCAACGACGACTGTTTTCAGATTCGCAATCGCATCGGCGAGCGGAACGGTGATGACTTCGGCGGCTTTGAGCGCGACCATTTTTCCGGTCTGCCCGTTTGCCAGAGCGCGAACGGCACACGCGCCGAAATTTGTGCCGAGCATCCGGTCGAAAGCGTTCGGACTGCCGCCGCGCTGAAGATGTCCGAGAACGACACAGCGCGATTCCTTTCCGGTTTCGGCTTCGATACGGCGGCGCAGATGGCTGCCGACTCCGCCGAGACGCAAGGCTTCCTTATCGAGATAAATCGGCTGCGTTCCGACTTCAATTGCACCTTCGGCGATGACGACGTTGGTAAAGCGCGAACCGCTTTTTTCGCGCTGACGAATTTTTGCAAGCACCGAATCAAAAGAAAAAGGAATTTCCGGTATCAAAATAATATCCGCGCTTCCGGCAAGTCCGCAGTGCAGCGCGATCCAGCCGGTATGTCTGCCCATAACTTCGAGAATCATCACGCGGTCGTGCGATGCGGCAGTCGTATGCAGACGGTCGAGAGCTTCGGTGGCGATGTCAATCGCCGTCATAAAACCGAACGTCAATTCGGTCGCGGCTAAATCGTTGTCAATCGTTTTCGGAACGCCGATAATCGGAAAACCGCGCCGGTGAAAGCGTTCGGCGATTGCCAGCGTTCCTTCACCGCCGAGAACGATAAGGGCTTCTATTTCAAGTTTTGCAAGATTGTCCAGAGCTTCTTCAATCGGCATTTCCGGGATACACGGTTTGCCGTTAATGATTTTAACAAAACTCCCGAGATTTCGTGTTCCGAGAATCGTTCCGCCGCGCGGGAGAATTCCGCTGACGCTTTTCATTGTTAATTTTGTTACTCTCGGTTCGCCTAAAATGCCTTCAAAACTGTCTTCGATGCCGATACATTTCATCCCGAATTCGCCGATTGCCGTTCTGACAACCGCCCGAATTACGGCATTTAATCCCGGAGCGTCGCCGCCGCCGGTTAAAATTCCAATCTGTTTATACATAAACGAAAATGAGTCCAACAAGTAAAAAGTTTATTCTACTTTATGAACTCAAAAAGTTCTAAAACGGTTGACATTAAATTTTCTTTACGTCGAATTATTGAGGTTAAAAAAAGTGATTATCCGCAGCTTGCGGATAATCACTTTTTCAATTAATTAAAAATTACCGATTTGCTTTATTTGCCAGATTCTTTTCCAAAAACTTTCTGGCTTCCGGCATCGCTTCCAATCCTTTCAAAACTTGCGGGTCGGTTTCGAGAAGAACCTGAATTCCCGCTTCATTGGAATAATTGGCGGTCGCTAATTCTTCACGAAGACGCGATTTTGCGTAATCAGTCTGAAGATTGATGTTTTCCGCCGTCAAACCGTTTTCCTTAACGGAAACGGTATAATTGCGAAACGCTTCAAGCAATTTATCGCTGATTTGCAGATCGTTGGGCTGAAGAGTCGTATTGTAATTTTGCTTTTCGACCTTATAATTTTCAAACCCCTGAACCCGTCCGGCGGCAAGCTGCCGGACAAAGTGAAATGCCGCTTCATTGAGACGAAAGCGCAAAGCGTTAAAAGCGAGTCCCGGAGCTTTTAAATCCGGCTCGATACCGCGTCCGCCGTATAAAACCCTGCCGCCCGTCGTCGTTACCGGACTTCCCGCCGGTTTCGGTTTGGCATCGGTCGCCGCTGCGCCGTCTTCGTCGCCCTGCTGCGTATAATAGTCATAAATCGAACCGCTCGAATAATCCTTTTGCAAAGAACGACCGAACGGCGTGTAATATCTCGCCGTAGTTAGTGTCAAACCAGTTCCATATGGAAGCGGAAAAACTCTCTGCACAAGTCCTTTGCCGAAACTGTCCGTTCCGACAATTATTCCCCGTCCGTAATCCTGAATCGCTCCGGCGACAATTTCCGATGCCGAAGCCGAACCGCCGTTAATTAATATTACAAGCGGAAAATCGTGCGTTTCGCCGCCGACGGCGCGTAAATCCTGCGTTTTGGCGTAACGGGCGCGACCTTTGACGGAAACGACGGTTTGACCTTGCGGGACAAACCGGCTGACGACTTCAATCGCCTGCGGAAGCAGCCCACCCGGATTTCCGCGCAAATCCAGAAGCAGACTTTTCATTCCTTGTTTTTCCAGCACGGCAATCGCCGCGTCTAATTCTTCAGCGGTGGTTTCCTGAAATCCGCCGGTCAAACCGACGTAGCCGACATTGTTCGGCAGCATAAAAAAGTTGCGGATTGACGGAAGCGGAAC
>JALYQJ010000490.1 GCA_030855875.1 Acidobacteriota bacterium | reverse complement strand
AGTCCTTTCGGCGGCGGAATCGAAATTTTCACGCGCTCGAATGTTGACAAATTCAGAGGTTATGTCAGTTTCAGCTTTGCCGATTCGCGTTTTAACGCGGCTGATCCTTTTTTGGGAAAGCGTGTGCCGTATCAATCGAGAAGCTATTTTTTTAATTTATCGGGACCGCTCTTCGGCAAAAAAGCCAATTTTTTCGTTTACGGAAGTCACAGCGAAAGCGATGTCAGCGCGGTGATTAACGCCGTCGTTTTGGATTCAAATCTACAGCCCGTGGAATTCAAACAATCTTTCGCCGCGCCGAGTCGTTCGGAAAATGTCAGTTTGACGATCAACGCCGACCCGACCAAAAAGCACAAACTTTATCTCAACTATAATTTCGGAATCAGCCGCTCGAAAGGACAAAATGTCAGCGGCTTTTCTCTTCCGAGCCGCGCCAACGACAACAAATCTCAAAATCACTATCTACAATTTTCCGATACTAATTTGATAAATGCGAACGTCGTCAATCAAACCAGATTTCTCGCCGCTTATTTTACAAACAACAGTTTTGGCGGAAGCGATGACGCGGCAATCAATGTTCTGGACGCTTTTTTCGGCGGCGGTTCACAGCAGAACAGTTCAAACAAAAATTTTCGTTTCGACGCGACGAATGAAACCACCTGGCAAATGGGAAGATATGCTTTGGGCTTCGGCTTCAGATTTCGCGGCGAACGTATAAACCAAAATTCGACGGCGAATTTCGGCGGCACTTATACTTTCAGCGGCAGAGTCGCGCCGATTTTAGACGCCAATAATAATCCTGTAACCAATAGCGCTGGAAACATTCTGACGACGCAAATTAACAGTTTGGAAAGTTATCGCCGGACTTTGTTTTTCCGGCAATTAGGGTTTTCAAATCAAAGAATCAGGGAACTCGGCGGCGGCGCGAACCAATTTACGATTTCCGGCGGCAATCCTGAAATCAAAGCCTCGCAGTATGATGTCGGATTTTATGTGCAGAACAGCTATAAAATATCGGAAACGATTGCCGCCAGTTTCGGCGTGCGCTACGAGAACCAGACAAATATCAGCAGCAATTCCAATTTCGCACCGCGCTTCGGCATAATCTGGGCACCGAAAGCCAAAGAAAAAGGAAATCCGCTTTACGCTTTGCCGAGAATCAGCGTCGGCTACGGAATGTTTTATTCGAGATTTGCGCTCAATAATACAGTCGGCATCAGACAGGCGGGCGACGACGGCAGAGCGCAATATTTGATAACCGAAACGAATATTCTGGACGTTTACCCGAATGTTCCGACGGTTGATTCGCTTCGGCAATTTGCCTTACCGCGAACTCAAAGATTTCTTAATGACAAATTTGAATCGCCGTATCAATCTTTGCTTAATGTTACCGCCAGCAAGAAAATGCCGAAAGGCTACACTTTGAATTTTACATTTTCGCGCGGCACGACTTTTCGGCAATCCTTTACGCAAAACATTAACGCGCCGCTCGCCGGAACATTCAGCCCGCTGAATCCGTCGCTCGCAGTTCGACCGTTTGGAAACGTCGGAAACATTTACGAAAGCCGTTCTGTCGGGAAGATTGAAACCGACAGATTTTCAATTAATCTCGGTTTTCCGCAATCACAAAATTTGTTCGCAAACATCCGTTATTCTTACATTAAATCAAAAAACAACATCGTCAGCGGCAGCGGATCGTCTTTTGACCCGTATGATTTCAGTCAGGAATACGCGCCGACTCCTTACGACGGCGTTCACAGCGTCAGCGGATATTTTTTCTACAACTTAACTGCTCAAAAAATTTCTATCGGCAGTGATTTTTATATCAGCTCAGGCACAAGATTCAATATTTTTACGGGACGTGATACCAACGGCGACGGATTTTTCAGCGAGCGACCTTCATTTGCGACCGATCTAAGCAAACCTAATTTGGTTTCGACAAAATACGGCATTCTCGATCCAAATCCTTCGCCGACTGACAAACTCATCCCGCGAAATTTGGGCAGAGGTACGAGTAATATCGTTTTTAATTCTTCCATTTCCAAGAGTTTCGGTTTTGGCGAAGATAAAAAGAATAAAAAACCGCCGAAACAAACCCTCAATTTCAGTTTTCGCGTCAATAATGTTTTTAATATAATCAATAAAGGAAATCCGGTCGGGAACTTGTCGTCGCCCAATTTTTTGCGCTCGCTGTCGGGATTTTCCGACGGCGGAATTACCACAATTAACGGAGCGCAGCAAATTAATTTTCCGGGAAGAAGCGTGTCATTCAGCGTCGGTTTCGGATTTTAACAACGATTTTTTCGATTATTATGAGTAAATTTCAAGCACTTTTCTGTATTTCGGTTTTATGTTTCGCCTTTCAAACTTCATTCGCTCAAAAACTCGTTCCGCATAAAATTAATTTGGAAAACGGCAAAACTTTTAACTTGAATTTGCCCGCCGATTACGAAATAATTCCCGCCGCCGAAGGTTTAAAG
>JALYQJ010000489.1 GCA_030855875.1 Acidobacteriota bacterium | reverse complement strand
AGCCGGTTACGTGCAGGACGTGAACGCCGACGGATTGCTGAAATACGCCGACGAAAACAAAATTTTAATAAAAATGCGGCGCGGCATCGGACAGTTTGCCGGACGCGGCGCGACGCTCGCGGAAATCGCGCCCGATACCGAAACGCCGAACCGTGAAATTAAAATCAACCGAGCGAAAATTGAAGAAATCAACGATTTTTTCAGCCTCGCCCGCCACCGCACAATCGAGCAGGACGCGGGATTCGGCATTCGTCAAATCGTTGACATCGCCCTTAAAGCTCTTTCGCCCGGCGTGAACGACACGACGACCGCCGTAAGCTGCATAGACAATCTCGGCGAAATCGTCGGCGAAATCGCCCGGCGAAAGATGCCCGCGCGCGTTCGCTCGAAAGACGATGTGCCGCGCGTGATCGTCGTCGCGCCGGACTTTCAAGATTACGTCGAAACGGCGTTCGACCAGATTCGCATCAGCGGCAAAGCGAATTTTGCGATTTTCGAGCGGCTTATAACAACGATAATGTTCGTTGCCGAATGCGCGACCGACAAAATGCGCCGCGCCGCGCTTCGCAAACAAATAGATTTAATCGGCGAATACGCCGCGCAAACGCTCGAAACCGATTATGAAAAAGAAAAAGTCCGGTTGAGATTAACGGAAAGCGAAAAAGTTTTCAGCGAATAAAGCAGAGTTTTTCGTGATTATTTAATTTTCAGGCGGATTATTTGCAGACTGAAGAGTTTTTGAATCGCGCGGAAACGATTTTGAAACAGCCAGCCGCGCAGGTTTTGATTTCGCGTTTAGAAAAACTTATCGAAACTTTCAGCCGAAACACAGACCTGCGCGGCATTACAATTAAATTGAAAGAATTTGAACGCAAAATAAAACAATGACTTTAAAGGAAAAAATCGAACAATTATTCGTGCAGACGGAATTTGACGCGCACGATCACGAAACTTTTAACGAGTTCAAAACTGAACTGCGCGAAGGCAGAATTCGTTCAGCCGAAAAGGACGCGGACGGAAACTGGAAAGCAAACGCCTGGGTAAAGCAGGGAATTCTTGCCGGTTTTAAAATGGGCGAAATGGTGACGATGTCTATGGGCGGTGAGACTTTTCAGTTTTTTGATAAAAATACTTTTCCGCTGCGCCCGATGAACTTGGACGATAAAATCCGTATCGTGCCGGGCGGTTCGACAATTCGTGATGGTTCGTTTGTCGGCGCGAATGTCGTTTTGATGCCGCCGTGTTACGTTAATGTCGGCGCGTTTGTTGACGAAGGAACGATGATTGATTCGCACGCGCTCGTCGGTTCTTGCGCTCAAATCGGCAAGCGCGTTCACCTGTCGGCGGCGGCGCAAATCGGCGGCGTTCTCGAACCCGTAAATGCCAATCCTGTCGTCATCGAAGACGATTGTTTAATCGGCGGCAACACGGGCGTTTACGAAGGAACAATCGTGCGCGAAAAAGCGGTTTTGGCTTCGGGCGTAATTCTGACGCGCTCGACTCCGGTTTTTGATTTGGTCAACAATTCAATTATCAAATCTAACGGCGACAAACCTCTCGAAATTCCCGCCGGAGCAGTCGTCGTGCAAGGTTCGCGGGCAATAACGAGCGGTTTCGGCAAGGAAAACGGTTTATCAATCTACGCGCCGATTATCGTCAAATACCGCGACGAGCGAACGGACGCGGCGACGAAGTTGGAAGATTATTTAAGATGATAACAAATTTAATTTGGAGAACTCACAATGAAAGTTTTTATAAGTTGGTCTGGAAAATTAAGTCGTCAAATTGCCTGCGTCTTCAGAGATTGGCTTCCATCTGTAATCCAATCTATCAAACCTTATGTTTCATCGGAAGACATTGATAAAGGAATAAGATGGAGTTCAGATATTGCAGTTGAGTTAGAAGCATCTAACTATGGATTAATTATTGTTACGAAGGAAAATGTTAATGCTCCGTGGCTAAATTTCGAGGCAGGAGCTTTATCTAAAGCAATAGATAGAGTTAATGTTTCACCGTTTTTGTTTGATATTAAAGGTTCTGACGTTCAAAATCCCTTAGTCCAATTTCAATTTACAATTTTTGAGAAAGAAGATATTCGCAAGTTGATTCATAGTATCAATAATCGGCTAGATGAACAAATGAAATTGAATGAAGGGCGTTTAAACGAGTCTTTCGAGAGATGGTGGAGCGATTTACAAAAAAAATTACAAGATTTAGAGAAAGGAAATTTACCTGATGGTGAAAAAAGTGGGGAAACGGGAGAAGATAAACAATCTAAAATTTTAGAAGAATTACTAGAGTTAGTAAGAAATCAACAAAGAATTTTAAGTTCACCTGAAAATCTTTTGCCTGAAAAACATTTTGAAAAAGTATTAGGACTATTCCATGAAAAAGATGTTTATTTCATTAGCAAAATAATAAAGGATCATCACGAATTGTGGAAGCTAGCTAAAGAGATTAGAAAAGATTTGGAAGAAGCAAAAAATAACAACAAAGAATACGATGTGGATGATTTTGATGGCGATATGGAGATAATAATTATGGCAATAGACGCTTTAGGAAGTGAAATACGAGAATTTGAAAAACAAAAATACGCAAAAATGAGAAATAATAGAATTATCCCAGAATTTTAATATGAAATTGAACGCAGTAAAAGAAAAAATGCAATTCCAACTTCCGCGCCGTTTGCGAGGCGTTGCGCCGACTTTGATTCGGCAGATTTTTGAACGCGCTTTGCCTGATTCGATAAATTTCGGTTTGGGCGAGCCGGATTTGCCGACTCCGCAATTTATGCGCGAAGAAGCGGCGCGGGTGACGCTCGAGGAACAAAACGGCTATACAAATCACGCCGGACTTCTTCCGCTGCGCGAGAAAATTGCCGAACAATATCCACACTTAAATTTGCAGACGAATCAGGTTTGCGTGACGGTCGGTTCGCAGGAAGCGATGACCGCCGCGTTTTTGGCGATTGTTGATGAGGGCGATGAGGTTTTGATTCCGAATCCATCGTTTCCGGCGTATGAAAACTGCGTCAAGATTTCGGGCGGCGAGCCGGTTTACTATCGTCTGCCGGCGGAGAAAGATTTCGCGTTCGACATCGAAGAATTTAAATCGAAAATTACGCCGAAAACCAAAGTCGCGGTCGTCATTTCGCCTTCAAATCCGACGGGCAAAATTTTTACGCCGAAAGATTTAGAGCAGATCGCCGCCGCTTTGAAAGACACGGGAATTTATCTGATTTCCGATGAAATTTATTCAGACCTTTATTTTACCGATGAAAAGCCGCACTCGGCTTCGGAATTTTACGACCGCACGATTATCGTTTCGGGTTTGTCGAAATCTTTGAGTATGACGGGCTGGCGCGTCGGCTGGCTGGCGAGTTCGCAGACCGATGTTGTAAAGGCGGCTTTGACTTTGCACGGATTTTTGACCGTCTGCACTTCGACGATTTCGCAAAAAGCCAGTTTGCTCGGCTGGACGGCGGAAGCCGAACGCGCAAAAGCCGAAGCCAGAGAAATTTATAAAAAACGCGGCGAGTTTTTGATTGATATTCTGCAAAAAGAAACCGGACTTCGCGGCACTTCGCCCGAAGGCGCGTTTTATACGATGGTTGACGTGAGGGAAATCGGTGACGATTTGGAAGTTGCGGAAATGTTTTTGCAAAACCGCGTGATTACCGTTCCCGGAATCGCATTCGGCACGGAAGCGAAAGGCTTTCTGCGCGTTTCGTTCTGCAATTCCGAAGAACGAATGACGGAAGGTGTGCGGCGAATGAGGGAAGTTTTGAATCGTAGATTATAAGGGGACGGTGTTTTATTTCATTACCCAAATTTGCCCGCAAAACACGCAAAAATACGTTAAATAAAATAATATTCTAAAAATCTTTTCTTTTTCTCGTATATTTCGCGTGTTTCGCGGGCAAAAATCTTTTTCAGACTTTACGGCAATCCTTCTTCCGCCGGTTCTTCGCTCTTGTTATTTTGACACGCTCATTGTTTTCGATGTTAAAATGAAAGTCATTTTAACTTTTCAAATTAAAAATTAACTGAAATAATGAGCAAAAAATACCGCATCGGAATTCTCGGCGCGACCGGCACGGTCGGGCAGAGATTCATTCAATTACTGGAAAATCATCCGCAATTCGAGATCACCGCGCTTGCCGCGTCCGACCGCTCGGCGGGAAAACCGTTTGCCGAAGCGTGCGCGTGGAAACTGGCGGGCGCGATGCCGGACAGCGTGAAAGATATTACGGTCGTGCCGATTGCGCCGCCGCTCGACTGCGAAATCGTTTTTTCGAGTTTGCCGTCGTCGGTCGCGCGCGAAACCGAAGAAGCCTTTGCCCGCGCCGGTTACGCCGTCATCAGCAATTCTTCGAGCTACCGGATGGATGCGGACGTTCCGCTTTTGATTCCCGAAATCAATCACGAACATTTAGGTTTGATCGAAATACAACAGCAGAAACGCGGTTACGGAAATGGATTTATCGTGACGAATCCGAACTGCGCGGTCGTTAGTTTCGCGCCGCCGCTCGCCGCTCTGCATCGCCGGTTCGGTGTCGAATCGGTAATCGTGACGACTTTGCAGGCGATTTCCGGCGCGGGTTATCCGGGCGTTCCGTCGCTCGATATTACCGACAATGTGATGCCGTATATCGCCGGAGAAGAGCCGAAAGTGGAAACCGAAGCGCAGAAAATTCTCGGCAAATTTAAGGACGGCGCGATTGAAAAAGCCGATTTTACGGTTTCGGCGCAGTGTTTCCGCGTTCACGTCATTGACGGTCATTCGGCTTCCGTTCGGGTAAATTTAAAGCAAACGACGACGCTCGAAGACGTGATCGAAGCGATACAAAGTTTTCCGTCGCTCAAACTGTATTCGTCGCCGCCGAAATTTATGGATTTTTGCGACGAACCTTCGCGCCCGCAGCCGCGACTCGACCGCGACGCAGGAAAAGGTATGACGATCACGGTCGGACGGCTTTTTCCCGACAATGTTTTCGACTATCGCTTTGTTTCGCTGAGTCATAATACCGTGCGCGGTGCGGCGGGTTCGGCGATTCTTAACGCGGAGCTTTTGATTGACAAAGGAATAATTTAGTTGAGAAACGCGCGTAAATAAAAAAAATAAATACCGGAATAATAAGGGCGCGGACAGGGATGTCCGCGCTCTTATTAAAGCGCAGTCTTCAATTAAATGCTTGATAAATGTTGGCGAACGGTGAATAGGGAACTTTATTTTTATGAACACGACAACTGAAACAAAGGCTGAACATAGCTTTACGAAACGTGTTTTGATAACGGTCGGCATCGTTTTGATGATGCTTTTGTTCGTCTTACTGTTTTATCTGGCGATTGACGTGTTTTTACTGGTGTTCGCCGCCATTTTGCTGGCTATTTTTTTGCACGGCTTGGCGAATTTGCTCGGACGCTACACGAAACTTTCCGAAGGTATGTCGGTTTTGCTCGTTTCGCTTGTTTTAATTGCCGTTTTAGCGGGAGCGATTTCGCTGCTTGCGCCGAGTGTTGCCGAAGAAGTCAGACATTTGCGCGACGAACTGCCGCGTTCGGCGCAACAGGCAAGCACGTATATTTCGCAATTCGGCTGGGGCAGAACGATTATCGAACAGATGCCGAGCGCGGACGAAGTTGTTCAGAAAGTTGATGCGTCAAGTATGGCGACGCGCGTGGGCGGTTATTTTTCCTCGACGCTCGGAGCAATCGCTAATTTTTTTATCGTCATTCTTCTGGCGATTTATCTGGCAACCGAGCCGCGCTTTTACGCCCGCGGAATTACCAAACTCTTCCCGCCAAAACATCGCCCGCGCGTATATGAAGTTTTAACGGAAATCGGCGACACGTTAAGCTGGTGGCTGATCGGTAAAGTCGCCTCGATGATTTTTATCGGATTGCTGACGTGGATCGGCTTGTCTATTTTGGGCGTTCCGCTGGCGTTCACGCTCGGACTGATTGCCGGATTATTATCGTTTATCCCAAACTTCGGACCGATTTTTTCAGCCGTTCCCGCGATTTTGCTCGGGTTTATTGACAGTCCGATAAAGGCTCTCTACGTTTTGATTTTGTTTATCATCGTGCAGATTATCGAATCGAACGTCGTCACGCCGATGATTGAACGCCGCACCGTCGAACTTCCGCCCGCATTGACGATTGTCGCCCAACTCGCTCTCGGAGTTTTAATCGGCGGATTGGGCTTGGTTCTCGCTACGCCGCTTCTCGCGGTCGTGATGGTTTTAGTGCAGACGGTTTATATTCAGGACGTTTTGGGCGACAGAGATACGGAAGTAAACGAAAAACCGGAAGAAGATATTTCCAACGCAAAGATGCAAAGACGCGAAGAAATTGAAATCACGGACGTAAGCCGGTGAATGCGGATGATTCTTTAATTTTTTGCGGACAATTTTCTTCTATTGCATCTATGCACTAAAATAATCATTTATGATTGAACGCTATACACTACCGGAAATGGGCGCGATTTGGTCGCCGCAGAATAAATTTCAAAAGTGGCTCGACGTGGAAATCGCCGTTTGCGAAGTTCACGCGGAAGACGGAATTATTCCGAAAGACGCGCTCGAAGAAATCAAATCGAAAGCCGCTTTTACGGTCGAGAGAATCAACGAAATCGAGAAAACGACCGATCACGACGTGATCGCTTTTACGACGAATCTGGCGGAAAACATCGGCGAAGCGGCGCGTTTCGTGCATTACGGTTTGACTTCGAGCGATGTCGTGGACACGGCAAACGCACTGCTTTTGAAGGAAGCGTGCGAAGTTCTTTTGCCGAAAATTGATGCGCTTCTGGAAGTCTTAAAGCGTCGCGCTTACGAATTTAAAGACACGCCGCAAATCGGTCGAACGCACGGAATTCACGCCGAACCGACGAGTTTTGGATTAGTTTGGGCTTTGTGGTTTGCAGAATTTAAGCGAAATAAAGAAAGACTGGAAAAAGCGAAAAAAACGATTTCGGTCGGGAAAATTTCCGGCGCGGTCGGCGCGTTCGCGCATCTCGCGCCGGAAACCGAAGAAAGAGTTTGCCAAAAACTCGGAATTGTAGCAGCGGAAGTTTCGACGCAGGTTATTCAGCGCGACCGTTACGCCGAATATTTATGCACGTTAGCGATAATCGCGTCATCGCTCGAAAAAATCGCCCTGCAAGTCCGGCATTGGCAACGCACCGAAGTCCGCGAGGCACAGGAAAAATTCAAAACCGGACAGAAAGGTTCGTCGGCGATGCCGCACAAACGCAATCCGATTTTGTCGGAGAGAATCTGCGGAATGGCGCGGACGATTCGCGCCAATTCGATTGTCGGACTGGAAAACATCGCGCTCTGGCACGAACGCGACATTTCGCACAGTTCAGCCGAACGCATCGTTTTGCCGGATTCTTCGTCCGCGCTCGATTATATTCTGGCGAAAACAACTTCGCTTTTGGATAGTCTGGTTGTTTATCCCGAAAATATGATGAAAAACTTAAACGCGACGCGCGGACTTGTTTTCAGCGGACAACTGCTTCTGGCGTTGACGCAAAAAGGCGTTTCGCGCGAAGACGCATACATTTTTACGCAGAGAAACGCGATGAAGGTTTGGGACGAAGGCGGCGATTACAAAGATTTGCTGATGAAAGATGAAGACATCCGCACTAAATTATCGCCCGAAGAAATTGAACGGGTTTTCGACGTGCGCCATTATCTGCGAAATGTCGGAAAGGTTTTCGAGCGGGTTTTCAGTTAAGCGGCGAGCAGAGTGTTTTGTGGTTCGGGCAAATTAATTCCTTTTTCCCGATAAATCTCAATCATTAAATCCAAAGCTGTCTGTGCTTCTTTTAATGCTTCTTCGCGTGTTTCGCCAAAAGCCGAAAGACCGGAAAATTCCTGACAGACGGCAATGAACGCTTCGTCTTCGACGCTCCAAAAAATTTGAATTGTATATTTATTGTTCATTCTGCAAAAAAGAAATTGCTCGTAATAATTGCCTGACTTGATACGGCTTAGCTTTTCCTTTGAAGTTTTGAAAATTCATCAGGCGATTTTCCTCAATTTTCAAATTTGGATGCTCAAAAATAACGTGCGAACTGCTTTGTCTTTGAAAAATAAAACCGTAACACTCAGCTAAGCGGCAAATTTCCGTAAAGCTAAAACTATTCGGAGAATTTATAGCTTTTTCAAGCAGTTTACCACATTTACTCATCTAAAAATAAAAAACGAGAGCGTGAAACTCTCGTTATACAAACCAATTAAAAGCAGTTCAATTTGAATATTTATCGGCTAAATTTCCGACTATCGGAACTTTGTAAATCTCCCCGTTGTAGGCTTTAACGGCGGCGATTATCATAAATACAAACATAGCGAGAAACGCAAGCAGCAGCACAAAATACAGCAGCATTGCGATTATCGAAAAAATCGGAACGCCGATAGCCGCATCAATTGCCACTCCGATTCCGGCTAGAATAAAATAAATAACTAAAACAACTATCGGAAGAACTGACAAAAGTATTGATTGAAAAGCGTGGAAGCGCGGGAGTTTGTTGTTTTTATCCTGGACAAGTACGATAATGCTGTAAATTAATCCTAGCGCGCAAACTACATTTCCTACATAACAAATCAGCGCACCGACGTTGTTATCGAAACCGAGAGCGGTTTTACCGTTCATATTTTGCATAAGTTTTTAGATTCTCCTTAAGAATTAAATTTTGAAAATTTTTGAAAAATTGCGGGATGCTAAATCGAATTAGCGCGAAATGTATCATAAGACGTTGCGTATCGCAAGAAATTGCGTAAAATCTGTAATTTATTTTGGGGAACAATTATGAAGGCAAAAGTTTACGTCACATTAAAACCGGGAATTCTCGATCCGCAGGGAAAAGCGATTCATCATTCGGTCGAACTGCTCGGATTCGATCAAATTCGGGACATACGGCAGGGAAAATATTTTGAAATCGCGCTCGACGCAAATATAAGCGAAACGCAGGCAAAAGAAGCAGCGGAAAATATCGCCAAAAACGTCCTGGCAAATCCGGTCATCGAAGATTACCGGGTGGAAATAGTGAACTGAAGCAGATAGTAGCGAGTAGATAGTAAAAAAATGTTTCGTTGACGTTATTTCGTTACTATCTACTCGCTACTATCTGCTTCCTAATAATTATATGAAATTCGGAGTTGTTGTTTTTCCCGGTTCAAATTGCGATCACGACGCTTATCACGTCATCTCGAAGCACGTCGGGCAGCCGGTTGATTTTATTTGGCACAAGCAAACCGATTTGAGCGGTTACGACGCATTGATCGTTCCGGGCGGTTTTTCCTACGGCGATTATCTTCGCGCCGGTGCGCTGGCGCGTTTTTCGCCCGTAATGCAGTCGGTTAAGGAATACGCCGCGCAAGGGAAATTTGTTTTCGGCATCTGCAACGGCTTTCAGATTTTGTGCGAAGCCGGACTTTTGCCGGGCGCGTTAATTCGCAACAGCAATCTGCATTTCGTCTGCAAACATATCAATATCAAAGTCGAAAACGAAAACACGCCGTTTACGA
>JALYQJ010000483.1 GCA_030855875.1 Acidobacteriota bacterium | reverse complement strand
GTCGCGTTTGACGACAATATTTTCTCGCTGCGTTCGACTTATCAATTTACGCGCGACATTTTCGCCCGTCTGCGGCTCGATTACTCAAATATTTCAACCCGCATTCGCCCGCAGCTTGTCGTCGGCTGGACACCGAGTCCCGGCACGGCTATCTATGCCGGTTACAACGACGATTTGAATTATAACGGTTTCAATCCTTACACAAGACAAATCGAACCCGGATTTCGCGGCAACGGACGTTCATTTTTCATCAAGGCTTCGTATTTGTTCAAAAAGAGTTTTTAGTAGAGGAAATTTTTTCATAAGAAACTGCTTACCCACGACGGAAACAAAAGCAGCAAGCAAAACTGACCTGCAATTTTGCTTGCTGCTCCAATTGTCGGATTTGTCCAAAACCCCGGCTGCAAAAAGAAACACGATTGATTCCGTTTTAGTAAAATTAGACCGGGAGACAAAGCGTGTATTTAGATTTTTGAGCCTTTCCCGCTGATAAACGTCTGCTTAGAAACGAAAACTTTTTTCACCGTTTGTATCTGAGAATCAATTGTCTTTATTTTACTTGCCGCAATTTATTACGACAAGATGAATATGCCGGTTTTGGGCGAGCGGGTTATCGGCGTAGAATTAGCGAAGGAGTTGGTGCGGGCATTTAGGGCGGCGTAGTTCCCGAATGAAAAACGACACGACCGCGTTTGGAAAAGGTTCGCTCACTTGAAAACAAATATTCTACGAAAATAAAAAAGGAGAAATTATGGACGCAACGACAAAAGCAGAACAAAATCCGCTCAAACAACTCGCCGAATACGGGCAGTCGCCGTGGCTCGATTACATTCGCCGCGATTTATTTACGACGGGCGAACTGAAACGCTTGATCGAAGAAGACGGTTTGAAGGGAATGACTTCAAATCCGGCGATTTTCGAGAAAGCCATCGGCAGCGAACACTACAAAGATTCGATTGCCAAACTCGCGCTCGAAGAAGGCGCGAGCGCGATTTCGCTATACGAAAAGCTGGCGATTGAAGATATTCAAACGGCGGCGGACGCGCTGCGCGTCGTTTATGACGCAACGAAAATGCGCGACGGCTATGTTTCATTAGAAGTTTCGCCCGCGCTCGCCGATGATTCGGAAGGAACTTTGGAAGAAGCCAGACGATTATGGAAAGCGGTTGACCGTCCGAATCTGATGGTTAAAGTTCCGGCAACGGCAGTCGGTTTCGACACGATTAAACAGCTTATTTCCGAGGGCATTAACATCAACGTGACGCTGCTTTTCGCGCAGAAATCATACGCAAAAGTCGCCGAAGCCTACGTTGCCGGTTTAGAAAAACGCGCGTCGGAAAATAAAGAATTGAGCAATGTCGCGTCGGTCGCCAGCTTTTTCGTGTCGAGAATTGATTCATTGATTGATTCGCAAATCGAGGAAAAATTAAAAGACGCGAGCGGCGAAGAAAAAGCCACGCTCGAAAATCTGCGCGGCAAAGTCGCCATCGCCAACGCGAAAATGGCATATCAAACTTACGAAGAGATTTTTTCGGGCGAACGCTGGGAAAAGTTAGCGGAAAAAGGAGCGCAGACGCAAAGGGTTTTGTGGGCTTCGACGGGAACGAAGAACGCCGATTACAGCGATGTTTTGTATATCGAAGAACTTATCGGCAAAGACACGGTGAACACGATTCCGCCCGCGACTTGGGACGCTTTCCGCGATCACGGAAAATTGCGAAACAGTTTGACGGAAGATGTCGAAGGCGCAAAGAAAACGCTTGAAGATTTAAAGAAATCGGAAATTTCATTGGAAGCGGCAACCGATAAATTATTGATTGATGCTGTCAGATTATTTGTCGAACCGTTCGATAAAATGATCGCAGCGGTAGAGAAAGCGATTAAAGAAAACAAAAAGTAAGCCGGAGATTACACTTGAATTTAAGAAGTTTGCCCGCTTTCATTTGAAACTATGTTCAATAAAATTCTAATTGCCAATCGCGGAGAAATTGCCTGTCGGGTGATTCGCGCCTGCCGCGAGATGAAAATTAAAACCGTCGCCGTTTATTCCGAAGCCGATAAAGACGCGCTGCACGTTCGGATGGCGGACGAAGCGTATTTTATCGGCGCGTCGCCGTCAAGCGAGAGTTATCTGCGTTGGGAAAAAATTATCGAAACGGCGAAACAATCGGGCGCGGAAGCCATTCATCCGGGCTACGGATTTTTGTCGGAAAACGCGGAATTCGTCCGCCGCGTCAACGAAGAAAACATCACGTTTATCGGACCGTCCCCGGAAGCGATGGACGCGATGGGCGGGAAAATTTCAGCCAGAAAAATTGCGATTGCAGCAAATGTTCCGGTCGTGCCGGGAACGACCGAGCCGCTAAAATCGTTTGAAGATGCGCGGGAAGTCGCGGCGAGTTTCGGTTATCCGGTGATGCTCAAGGCTTCGGCGGGCGGCGGCGGAAAGGGAATGCGTCTGGTCGAAAATGAAAATGATTTGAAAAATGCGCTCGAAGCCGCGCAATCGGAAGCGACCGCGAGCTTCGGCGATGATGCCGTTTACGTCGAAAAAGCGATTGTTCGCCCGCGTCACATCGAGATTCAAATTTTTTCGGATAAACACGGCAATCACGTTCACTTAGGCGAACGCGAATGCTCGATTCAAAGGCGGCATCAAAAAGTTATCGAAGAATGTCCGTCGCCGATCAACGATACCGAACTTCGCCGCAAAATGGGTGAATGCGCCGTTTTAGTTGCCAAAGCCGTAAATTACGTCGGCGCGGGAACAGTTGAATTTCTTGTTTCGGATTTAGATAAATCATTTTACTTTTTAGAAATGAACACGCGCCTTCAGGTCGAACATCCGGTGACGGAACTGGTGACGCGAATTGATCTTGTGCGCGAACAGATAAACGTCGCATACGGCGAAAAATTATCTTTTACGCAGGAAGACGTTAGTTGGGACGGTCACGCGATTGAATGC
>JALYQJ010000481.1 GCA_030855875.1 Acidobacteriota bacterium | reverse complement strand
TGCCGGTTTATACAACAGTTCGTCGCCGTTTGTGTTGAAAAGCGCAAAGCTGGAAATGCCGGATTCGGCATTCCAACGCTCGATTCGCAAAAGTTTTTCGCCGAAACGAAAAAACGCACTTTTCGCTTCCGTTTCATCGGCAAAATCGCGTCGTGCCGAAGCGATTGAGGTTTTTTCTTCCGCGTCGGTTTTTACCTGTTCGATTAGATTATTAATTCTACTGCTCATTGCAAATTATCTTATTACTTTAAATCACGGCTATCAATCATCAGAAGCACCTCAAGACGAAATAAAATCGGTGAAGTTCTAAAGATCAATGCGCCGAAAATTTGTGATGAATTTCGTTTTCCAAAACGCCGCCCTTTTCTTTGAATCTTAAAACTCAACGATGTAAAGGCGAGTTTTCGCGCGGATTAGAATCTCCGATTGCGGATTATAACCAACTCTGAGGTCGTAAACTTTTCGCAGGTATTAAAATAGTTTGAAGCATCTTTTGGGAAAGGTTTATCATCAATTTAGTTGTTTTATTAGCGGAAATTTGTGCCGATGCAGACGGCTTATGTTACAATTCGCATTCATCTGCCAACAATCGAACAAAAAACAAAGGAGAAAATTTAGTGTTTTTGCGTTATAAAACTTTCGTTTTATTTATTTTGCTGCTTCTGTCCGGCGATTCACTCGTTTCGGCTCAGAATGCCGCCGAAAATAAAGAAAATAATAAAGAGAAAAACAATTCCAAACAGCAGTCGGTTGATCCGAAAAACCTGACCGCCGAACAGATTGTCGAATCGTCAATCGTGATTTACGGTTTTCCGGGCGGACGGCAAACTCTCAACCAAATTCGTAAAACGACAATCGAACGCGGAAAAATCAACACCGTAACCGCCGACGGACAAACCGATCAGTCAAATTATCAGCGTTGGGTGCTTCGCGGCGATAATCTCGATAAAGAAAGAATCCGTTTCGATCAGGAACTGCCGAATGCTAAATACGCTTTGATTTACGACGGCGCGAAGTTGTTCGGCGTTTATAACGATTCGGTTTTTTCGCCGCGCGAAGATGCTGCCAAATCATTTAATTATCAAATTTGGCACGGATTAGAAGCACTTTTGCGCTACAAGGAAAACGAATCCAAGCTCGAACTTGCCGGACGCGACAAGATTTCCGGCGTTGATTATCACAAATTGGATGTGACCGATAAACAAAATCGCAAAACCAGATTTTATATCAGCGCGAAAAGTTTCCGCGTGATGATGCTCGAATATAAAGAAGACGACACGAATTTCCGGCGCAGATTTTACGATTACAATTACGCGCAGGGAACGCTCTTTCCGTTTCGCACGATTCTCTGGGCAAACGACAAACGAATCGAGGAAACCGAAACTCTGACGATCACCTTCGGGCAGAAGGTCGGCGAAGATATGTTTCAGGGCGGTTAATCGTAAATATAAGAAAGTGGAAAAATAAAGTTTTGCAACTTTAGTTCGGCTTGGCAGTGGAAAGATTTGATTCAACCCGACTTTCCAAAGGAGAAATTCTAATGACCAAGCCGAATTTTATTTTTAAAGCGACAAGTGTGTTTGCTTTTTGTCTTTTAAGTCTGACAACTGCGTTCGCTCAAGCCGATGTGCGAACGGCGCAAGCCGAACCGAGTTATGAAGTCGTTTTGCAGGTCGTTGTCGGTTCAAACGACGCGGCGCAAAAGAATAATCTTCCCGCTAATCTCAACGCCGTCACCAAAAATTTAAGAAACAATTTTGCGTTTTCAAATTACAACTTGTCCGACACATATATCGGCAGAGTCGCCAACACCGGCAGCATCGAATACAAAACTCTTTCCGGTAATTTCGGTCAGCCGCAAAATTCTCAAACGCCGGTTTTTCTCGATTGGACGCTCGGAAGTTTGAAAAGCGCGGCGAACGGCAAAGGTCAAAACACGATTCAAATTCAACCGTTTAGATTCGGTGCGCGTGTGCCTGTGGTGACGGGAAACGGAGTCATTAATTACGAATCAATCGGTTTGACTTTGTTGCGGGTGAACTTGCCGGAAAACGCTCCGACATTAATCGGAACGCTGCCGACACCAAAAACCGGCGAAACGATTTTTCTGGTTTTAACCGTCAAATCAATCGAGGAGTAAATTTTTCCGCAACATTTCGCAACCTTTCGGGCGGCGGCGCGTGATTCAAAATACAACGCGGCTTTGTTTTGATTGAAAATGTGTTGTAAAAACAATATGAGTGTATGGCTTTGGACA
>JALYQJ010000447.1 GCA_030855875.1 Acidobacteriota bacterium | reverse complement strand
CGAACACGGCGACCATCACGCACCGACTTCTTGTAACCGCTAAATTCGCTAACGGCAGGGAAGAAACCTACTATAATCGGAGCGTTCACGTCCTTGAAAAGCGCGGCGGACGCTGGCAAGCGGTAACCAACGCTAATCACGAAGTCAGCGATTATGCCGGTTTAGATTATATGAAACGCGATTGGAATAATGCTTTGATAAAACGCGATACGGCGTGGCTTGAGCGAAATTACGCCGCCGATACCAGCGAAGTTGACGGCAAAGCGGGCGCAATTAACGATAAGACAAAAGCGATTGCAAAAATAAAAGCCGACAAAAGCACGTTTGAATCCGCCGAACTTTCCGAAATGGACATTCGCATCGAAGGCGGCACGGCGATTGTAACGGGCGTTAATCGCCTCAAAGGACGCGACGAAAAAAATCAGCCATTGGATATTCGAGTCCGCTTTACCGATACCTTCGTCAAGCGCGACGGACGCTGGCAAATCTGGGCGACGCAGGCGACGCGCATTCCGTAATCGGAGTTTCATCTTTTAATTTTGCAAAACTGCGGGTAAATCGAAGAATATAATGTTTATGAAAATCTCTTTTTCCCGCTTTTATAACCGGCTTTTATTCAGGCGTTTCATCCAATCAATCATTCTCATTCTGCTGTTAATCGTCATCAACTTTTTCCTGATCCATCTCGCGCCGGGCGATCCGGTTTACTATCTTGCCGGGCAGAGCGGCGACGAGCAGTATTATGAAATGATTCGCGCTAAATTCGGTTTAGACCAGCCGCTAACGACGCAGCTTTGGACGTATCTTTCGAGCGTTTTGCGCGGAGATTTGGGGTATTCACTGAGTTATCAGCAGCCGGTTGCGGCGGTAATTTTTTCGCGTGTTCCGGCAACTCTGCTGCTGGTTTTGAGTGCGCTTTTAATGGCATCGGTTGGCGGAATTCTGCTCGGAGTCGAGGCGGCGCGAAAGGAAAATTCGTTTTACGACCGCGCATTTAATACGTTCGCACTGCTCGGTCACTCTTTTCCATCTTTTTCAATCGGGCATTTACTTTTGCTGTTCTTCGCGCTTTATCTCGGTCTATTTCCGGCGCAGGGAATGATTTCGGCAAGTCAGAATTTGTCAGGATTAGATTATTGGCTCGACATACTCGTTCATCTCGCGCTGCCCGCCACAACGCTCGCCATTGTGCAAATCGCTCAAATTATGCGGCTGACTAGGAGCGAGATGCTCAACGTGCTGGGCGAAAACTTTATCACGACGGCGCGCGCCAAAGGCGTTTCCGAGCGAAAAGTTTTATACGGACACGCGCTTCGCAACGCGCTGCTGCCGGTCGTCACCATCATCGGAAGCGATTTGGGAATGATTTTGAGCGGCGCGGTTTTAACCGAAACGGTGTTTGCTTATCCGGGCTTGGGCAGATTGACTTTGGAAGTTTTAGCCGCCCGCGATTACCCGGTTTTAATGGGGCTTTTTCTTTTAATTTCAATCGCCGTCGCCGTGATGAATTTTCTGACGGACATTACTTACCCGCTCGTTGACCCGCGCATAAAATACAGCCGATGATAAATGTGAGCAAAATAAAAACCGAAAATTCGCTGGCGGAGGAAAGTTTACGCGCCGTTTAAAACATAATAAAGCCGCGATAGTCGGGTTGTTCGTTCTGCTGCTCTTTTTTGTCGCGGCAATTTTTGCCGACCAAATCGCGCCGTATGACCCGCTGAAAACCTCGAACGAAACTTTTCAATCGCCTTCTCCGAAATTTTTATTCGGCACCGACGACCTCGGCAGAGACGTTTTGAGCGGTGTCATTTACGGAGCGCAAACTTCGATTCTGGTCGGTGTTTCCGTCGCACTTTTGAGCGGAATTATCGGCGTAATGGTCGGCGCGACGGCGGGTTTCGCGGGCGGCATTTGGGACGATTTTTTGATGAGATTAACCGAGCTTTTTCTCATCCCGCCGCAATTTTTTCTGGCACTCGTCATTGCCGCTCTGTTCGGCTCATCAGTGTTTAATATCATACTAATTTTAACCGTCACCGGCTGGACAACAATGGCGCGGCTCGTGCGGGCGGAAGTTTTATCACTCAAAGAAAGGAGTTTTGTCGAAGCATCAAAAGCGATGGGGGCAAGTCCAACGAGAATTTTATTTCACGACATTTTGCCCAATGCGTCGCCTCTGATAATCAC